>JBLNCU010000054.1:0-19712 GCA_050260935.1 Bacillota bacterium | reverse complement strand
TCTTTGGCCTGTTCCATGAAACGCTCCCTTTGATCTACCGGATCATTCAACTCCGAGAAGGCATTGCCCATCTCCCGGCCATAGATAAACAGTTCAAACCTGTAGGTTAACTCCGGATTATCGGGGATTTTCTTAGCGAGCGGCGAGATCTCAATCGGGTAATCCACTAAAAAAGTCGGCTGTATAAGCTTTGGCTCCACAAACTCGGAGCAGATCTCATCCAGGGCCATCCCCTTGGTGGAATTGGGGTCCAGTTTAAGGCCGAGTTTTTGGGCGGCCGCCACCGCATCCTGATCACTCTGAATTTGCAGCCAATCGATGCCGGTGTATTTTTTGATCGCTTCAATAATTGAGATCCGGGGAAAAGGCGGCGTTAAATCGATCGGAGTGCCTTGATACTCTATTTTGGTAGTCCCGCAAACCACCTTGGCCGTTTCGGAGATTATCTTTTCCGCAATCTCCATCATCACCTGATAATCGGCGTAGGACTGGTACAGCTCCAACATGGTAAACTCGGGGTTATGCTTGGTGGAGATCCCTTCATTCCGGAAACAATGACCGATCTCGTAAACCCGGTCAAACCCGCCGACAATCAACCGCTTATGATAAAGTTCCAGGGCGATCCGGAGGGTGAGATCCAAATCCAGCGTATTATGGTGAGTTTCAAAAGGCCGGGCATGTCCACCACCGGCGATTACGCTTAAAACAGGTGTCTCGACCTCGGTGAAACCTTCGCCGTCCAAAATCCGGCGAATAGTGCTGACGATCTTGGACCGTTTTAAAAAGGTCTGCATCACTTGGGGATTGGAGATCAAGTCCAGATAGCGCTGTCTATACCGGAGGTCGGTATCTTTCAGACCGTGAAACTTTTCCGGCAGTTGCCGGAGAGCTTTTGATAGAAGCTTAAAATCCTCAATCTGAACGGTGATCTGGCCGCGGTGGGTCTTGAATACCCTACCGTTGACTCCGATGATGTCTCCCAAATCAAGGTCTAAAAAATCCCGGTATTTCTCTTCGCCGAGAACGTCGATCTTCCCGTAAAGTTGGATATTGCCGCTTTGATCGATGATATTGGCAAAACAAGCTTTGCCTTGATCCCGTTTGGAGATTAACCTTCCGGCAATGGTCACGGCTTGGTTCTCCAATTGGCTGAAATTGTCGGTAATCTCTTGAAGATTGTTAGTCCGGTTAAATCGTTCACCAAAAGGATTAATTCCTTTTTCACGGAGTTTCTTCAGCTTCTCCAGGCGCAACTCCATCTGTTCGTTTCGTTCAGGCTCCAAGTAAGTTCCCTCCGCAGCATAGATTTGATAGTGGGATTGAAAGAACAAGGGTTTTCAATATTCCAAGGAATAACAAAAATATAGTCAAAAAAGAGAGTGGCGGCGCCACTCTTATTTTTTAATCCCTACAATCTTATATTGGATCGTCCCCATTGGCACAACTACATTGACGGTGCTTCCGACTTTCTGCCCCATCAGGCTCCGGCCCACCGGGGATTCATTGGAAATTTTCGAGTTCTCCGGATCGGCTTCAGCCGAACCGACGATCATATATTCGACTTCAGTGCCGCCATTGACCTCAACCAGCTTTACCTTGGAGCCAACACTGACGATATTTTCATTAACTTCCTGTTCGTCGATGATCTTGGCGTTCCGCAACATCTTTTCGATAGAAAGAATCCGGCCTTCAATAAAACCTTGTTCGTTCTTGGCATCCTCGTACTCGGAATTTTCACTAATATCGCCAAATTCCAAGGCTTGTTTAAGCCTTTCAGCCACTTCAGGACGTTTGACCGTTTTTAAGATCTCCAACTCTTTTTCCAATTTGGCTAAACCCTCAAGGGTCAGGATCACTTCTTTATCGTTACCCATTTAACGCGCTCCTCCCAGGCCGAAATTCTATGTTAATATATGTCCTAGCAAAAAAGATTATTCTAGCCGGAATCGGATCCGGACAAATAATCCCAATAATCCCAAATTAAATTCAAACTTCCGGTTACCTTTAGTTACTTGCTTAGTCTAGCTTTCGGCCGGAATAAAAATCTGAAAACTGATTGCAAACGGTGGCTACTTTAATTACGCCATAAAGAGAAGCACCGGATGACCACAGTTTCCAGTGCTATTTTTTTTATCAGCGTATTTTTGTTTTATTATAAACGAAAGCCATCCCCCTGTCAAGAATGTCAAGAGGAATTACACGGCAATTTCCCTACCTAACTCCCGGAAACAGGCTGCTAATTTCATCACCCGTTCCAAGGGCAGCTCAGAACCGAACCAAAAGCCGTAATTCAAATCAAAACAAGAGCGCAATACAGCCTCGCCCAAGGCCGGATAAAGCGGCAATTCCCCTGCCTTACTCCGGACCGATAAAGGAAGTCCCACGTTCATGCTGGTCAAAGAGGGGCGGCTTTGAAACAACTCACACCAAATAATTCTTTTAGAAGGACGAGTCAATTGCAATTTGACCAGATTTCCACATTTAATAACGATCCTGGCTCCCCGAAAATCAGGCGGCGGGATGGTGTAAATTTGCGGGGAGATCCCGGTTTCCGCCAACACAAGTTCGGCGGTTCTCTCCAGGGAACGTTCATTGGGGCAGAGCAGCGCCAAAAATCGCACTTCCCGGGCTATCAAACGGGCACAGGTGATGCCCAGATTCCCTTCTTCCCATACCACCATGGCTTTGGCCTTTTGCGGCGGTATCTCATAATTACGGAGAATGGACCGGAAGCGGTTGATAAACAGCAACAATTCCAATGCTTTGCCATCACTGATCCCCGGGAAAGCCGGCTGATTTCGTAAGACTAGCGGCGGAACAAACTGGGACCCGGGGTCCAGCCCTAATATTGTGATCTCCTGGTCTTGCAATTCCCGGTAAAAGCGCTGCCATAGAAGGGCTAATTTAGCTCCCGGCCAGATCAGCGCGGGATTATCCGGCAGCTTCCAACCGCGGCCTTTTAAAAGTTCTTTAGGAAGGCAAGCAATGATTGTGCCGATCCGGTTAGGCCCGCGCCAGTAACGCCATTTCCCCGGGATACATTCATATAGCCGGTTCCAAGCGGTTACTTTTAATAAAGCCGATGCGAACCCAAAAGTCCCCATACTAAACGCCTCCTAAACTAAATCTATGAGAGGCGGCGGAAACTTATTCTGACTGCTTTAGGGATGAACCTGCTTAGGCCAGTTTCACTACCCGCGGCTCGAATTTTAAATCATTCAGCAGCTTCAAGTAATCACTGGCTTTTAATTCCTCAGGACGCTTGCCGGAGAAGGATACCAACAAAGCCTCAATGACGTTGGTCCCGAATGAGCGGCCGTTAAACTCGGGAGTGGAAGTAACCAGCAAAGATACGCCCCGTTTTTTAAGCTCTTCAATGTCGGCAGCGGTAACAGTATTGGAAATTATGATCTTCCCTTTTAAATCTCTCGGCATGTATTTTTTGATGTATAAAAAGTCCCCGGCGATGATGTCGGCCGCTTGATAGTATTTGGCGTATTTCGGGGTGTCCTTCTCCTGTTTCGAGCCGGTTGGATAAAGAAGCGTAAAAGGCAGTTTGGTGATTAACGGGAGTAAGGAATAGGCCAAGACCCGTAGAGTGCGTAACCTGGTAATCGGGACCGGGATCCCCAAGGCAAAAATCAAATCACCGAAAACCATTTGACAACCGGCTTTGGTAAAGGCCTCAGCCATGCCGAAACGGTCCACGGCCGAAACCATTAGCACCTTTTTCCCTTGTAAATCCATTTGCAGTTGGTTTTGTAAATAATCAACCACCCCGCGTTCCAGAGTGTTCTTTAGACCACTTCCGTCCAGCATCGGCGTTTGTCTGGCGGCCTTGGCAATCCGAGCGGCATCTCTTACCTTGTATCTTTTGGAACCGGCGAATAAATAAAGATCAATGCCCCCCATTCCAAAAGCGTCCACTTTACCGTCGAGCTCTTTCACCATCTGAACCGCTTTTTGGAGATCGCCGTTGGTTCCGATCCGTTCGATGATTACCGGTTGACCTAGAAATTCCACCTCCACCCGGTGGTCCCGCTTGGAACTTCCAAGACTGACGCTGACTATCCGTTTCATTTAATGACACCGCTTTTCCGTAATTTAGTTAATATCTATGATCGGGATTATCCGGAGAGATTTTCATCGGATCCAGCCTTACCCCTTCTACCGATCCAAAAGCCTTTGCTCAAACTCTTGTAACAGATCATGCAATTGTTCCAAGGTGGAAACGGTATTTACCAAATCCCTCATCTTGGCCGCACCCGGTAAACCTTTGAAATACCATGAGAGATGTTTGCGCATCTCCAATACAGCCCGCTCTTCGCCGGAATAGGCAACTTGTAGCTGAAGATGACGGCGAATGACCGCAAATCTTTCCTCCAGGGGCGGATCCGGAATTAAAACCCCTTCCTTAAGAAAGGAAACCACCGATCTAAACAGCCAGGGCCTTCCCAGGGCGGCTTGTCCGATCATCACTCCGTCGCAGCCGGTAAGATCCAGCATCTTCCTGGCCGCTTCGGGAGAGTCCACATCGCCATTGCCGATTACCGGTATATTTACCCTCTGTTTGACTTCGGTTATCCATTCCCAATCGGCTTTACCTTGATAAAATTGGGCCCTGGTCCGGGCGTGAACGGTTACCGCGGCAGCCCCGGATTTTTCGGCAATCATGGCCATCTCCGGAGCAACGATCAGATTGTCATCCCAACCCAAGCGGAATTTGACGGTAACCGGTATAGTGACGCTCCGGACAACGGCTTCAATAATCCTGGCCGCCTGCGGCAGGTTGTTCAGCAGGGCGGCTCCTTCACCGGCTTTAACGACCTTAGGCACCGGGCATCCCATATTAATATCGATGAGATCCGCCCCTTCCGCCGCTATAACCCGCGCCGCCTCCGCCATAATCTCCGGTTCGGCCCCGAAGATTTGAACACTAACTGGCTTTTCCGCCGGGTTTATCTTAATCATTTCCCTGGTCTTTTCGCTGTTATAATGCAAGGCCATGGCGCTAATCATTTCGCTGCAGACCAAACCGGGATTAAACTCTTTTGCAATGGCTCTGAATGGGAGGTCGGTAATCCCGGCCATCGGAGCCAAAACCACCGGATTATCCAACTTCAAGGAGGCAATCTTAAGCATTGCGCTCTTCCCGGATAAAAAATCGTCGATACTTGCCGGCCAGTGAGGGTTCCATCTCCACTAACAGGTTGATTCCCTCCTCAGTGAAGACCTCTTCTAAAATCCGGCTTTTCCGGTGCAACAAATCAAGCAATCCCCCTTCGGAAAACGGAAGCAACAACCGGCAGGTGGTGATCTTGGCCGCTAACCGGTTTTGAATCTCCGCTATTAATTGCTCCACCGACGGATCATACTTAGCCGAAACCGGTATAGCCGACCATTCCTGGGCCAACCGGCGTGTCGTGTTCGGCGAGTCCAGCAGATCGATTTTGTTCAGGACGTTAATTGTTTCTTTGGTTTCAATTTTCAACTCCGCCAGGACCTTCCTGACGGCCAGGTATTGTTCGGCTAGATCCGGGGAACTTGCATCCATGACCTGCAAAAGAATGCTTGACCTGACGGTCTCCTCCAAAGTGGCTTTAAAAGCAGCCACCAACTGATGGGGTAAATCGCTGATAAAGCCAACCGTATCAAGGATGATTATTCTCCGATTGTCAGGCAGCCTTACCAGTCGCGAAACGGGATCCAGGGTGTCAAATAAACGCCCCCGGGCCGAAACAGCCGCCGCGGTCAACTTGTTAAAAAGAGTCGACTTCCCGGCGTTGGTATAGCCGACCAAGGCCACGGTGGGGATCCGGTTCTTCTCCCGCAACTGTCTTTGCACTTTCCGGTGGAGCTCCGCCGCAGATAACTCCCTTTGGAGATCGCCGATCCGGCGCCGGATGCGCCTCCGGTCAACCTCCAGCTTGGTCTCACCCGGCCCTCTAGTGCCTATACCGCCGCCCAAACGGGAAAAATGAAACCCGGAATTACTGAGGCGCGGCAACAAGTAATTCAATTGGGCCAGTTCAACCTGGAGTTTTCCCTCCCGCGTATGGGCCCGTTGGGCGAAGATATCCAATATCAAGCCGGTCCGGTCGATCACTTTGACTCCGGTTAAATCCGTCAAATTCCGGGCTTGAACCGGTGATAATTCCTGGGCGGCGATAACTATATCGGCGGCTTCTTCCCTAACCAGCCCGGCTAATTCCTCCACTTTCCCGGAACCGATAAACAAGGCGGGATCAGGGTTTTCCCTTGGTTGAACAACCCGTCCGACCACATCCCCGCCGGCGCTGCAAGTCAACTCGGCCAACTCGGCCCAAAAACCGGCGGTTTGGCTTTTTAGAGCCGGGTTGGTGATTCCAATCAAAATAGCCTTTTCAGGCTGGTTTTTCTCCTGATAAAACAAATAAACTCTCCTTTATTTATTCCTTATTATACCTTATTCAGTTCATATATTAAGCGCAAACCCTCCAAGGTCAGATCGGGATTTACCACATCAATAAGCTTGGTTTCGCCGGTGATCATTTCGGCCAGACTGCCGGTGGCTATTACCTTCGGGTTGCAGCTCATTTCGGCTTTGATTCTAGTGATCAGGCTTTCCACCAGCCCGATATAACCAAAAATTAAACCGGATTGTACGCTGTGGACCGTGTTTTTCCCGATGACCGTTTTCGGTTTCACCAATTCCACCCTGGGTAATTTGGCGGTATGTTGAAATAAGGCCTCCCCGGCGATAGCTAGTCCCGGGGCGACTGCGCCGCCGAGATATTCCCCGTTCGGGGCGATGGCGCAAAAAGTGGTGGCTGTGCCGAAATCCACAATGATCAAAGGAGCGCCGTAAAGATCGATCGCCGCCACCGCGTTTACAACCCTGTCCGCTCCAATCTCCCGGGGGTATTCAAATTTTATCGCCAGGCCGGTCTTGATTCCCGGGCCGACTACCAAACTCCCCGCTCCAAAATACTTGGCCGCCATTTTCTCGAACAATCCGGTCACCGGTGGAACCACACTGGAGATAACCGCTTTTTCAACCCGGCAGGCATCCAACCCCTGATCGGCAAAGAAGCTCTTGAACAAGATGCCGTATTCGTCAACGGTTTTTAGTCTATCGGTCGCCAGCCGCCAATTGGCGATTAACTTGTCTTCCAAAAAAACTCCGGCTACGGTCTGTGTATTGCCGATGTCCAATACCAGCAGCATTTGTTCTCACCTCAATAAAGCTTAGATTCTCCGATTATCAATCTAACGATCGGCTTCGAAAAAAATTTCGTCCGCCTCAGTAAACTGGTCGGCGAAGGAGCAATTGGTATAAAAATTACAGGTGTAAATATCATCCAAAAAATCGATGGTGCAATCCTGCAGAGCGACATTTTCCCGTAAAAGCTTGGCTAAATTGTTCATACCCGGTTTGGCCATGGCGCTATGCCCTAGATCAATCAGTTTTAGCTGATGGGCTTGTGAGTACCGGAGCGCCGATAAAGTCACTTCGCTGGAGAGAATAGTATCGCATTCTTCAGCCAGGCAGGTCTCCCAAAACTTTTTGTAGTTCGGTAAAAAACCCGGTCCGGCCCAGATAGCCGCCTTTTGAACCTGTTCCTTAAGGCTGCCGGTATAAGCAATGATATTCCGGCCTAAAATCCTTTGACAACCTTCGATAAACTCCCGGAAGGTAACGGCGGTACGACCAATCACTATCTCCCCTTTGCAGTAAAAATCCGCTAAACCGGCTTCTTTACCGAAAGTATAAATAACTCCTTCCGCCGGATGATCCCAGGCCTCATGAAGCGGCCAGATTTCCAGGCCCCGGTCCAGGAGGGTTTTTTCCGCCTCACCTTGCCAGGGATGGTAGCTGATCAAAATCTCAATTCCCTTATCTACCGCTTGATGTATATTTCCGGCGGTAGGATCCACACAAACTCCCAATTTGGTTATGGTCCGGGGAGATTTCGCCAAATCGGGATCGGTAAAATCCTCGGTGGTCAGGCCGGGGGCCATTTTTTTCAAGGTATCGAAAAGAACTTCGATTTCCATATCAGGCCACCTTTATCTAAGCATTTGCGATGTGACCTTAATTTAAATTGTGATCCAAAATACAGTGACAAAAGCAGGATGCGGCTATCAATATTTTGGATCTTAATGGAAAACATTCCACCGCAAATGGCTCTTTACCAAAACTAGAATCATTATAGCATAGGGGTGTTTCTTCCACAACTTAAGGCCTAAGCGGCAAGGACTTAATTTAAGGTTGAATCCTAAATATTACGGCCTCACCGGACATGACCATTATTATTTTGATCTCGATCAGCAGAATAGTTATATCGCTAATTATCCAAAAAAGCAGAGTCGAAGGCCGAACAAGGGCCGCTTTAAAACAGCATATTTCCTTATTTTTAAAACTAAGTTATAATTTTTATACCAGCTAGCATTATTTAAGTTGAAAACACTTGCTAAGTTGGGTCAAAACCTAGCCTTGGTCCTTAAAACCAGGCTTTACCTATGCCGTCGTTAATTTAGTTCAGCTCAGATTGTAAGACAAAGGGAGATAAGTACATGAAAAAATCCTGCTCCTTCAGATCATGGCGGTTGAAAATTCTTTGGCTTTTACCCCTAATCTTGCTTTCGGTAAATCAAGCCACCAGCCTGGCTGCAACTGAATCCGTCGACCCCATGCGGCCTAAAATCGGATTAGCGCTGGGGGGCGGCGCAGCTTTAGGCTTCGCCCATATCGGCGTCTTAAAATGGTTGGAAGAAAACCGGATTCCCGTCGATTTCGTCGCCGGGACCAGTATGGGTGGATTAATCGGCGGTTGTTACGCTATGGGCATGTCGCCTGCGGAAATAGAGGTTTTTGTGGAGAATATCGATTGGGATCACCTGTTCAATCCCGGACCTTCTTTCAACCGGTTGGACTTCAGGCGGAAAGAAGATGACTGGGATTATCCGCTAATATACCAGGCAGGATGGCGCAACGGCCTTAAAGTACCCAAGGGACTTGGAGTGTATGGCGTCAGCTTGCTTTTAAGCCGGATCACCCTTCCTCATTCAACTCTTAACAGCTTTGATGAGCTGCCAATCCCATTTCGGTGCGTTGCCGCCGATATTTCCAACTCCGAGAAGATAGTTATGAGTAATGGTTCTCTAGCCGAGGCTATGCGATCCACAATGGCCATCCCCGGTTTGTTTACCCCCGTAAGCCGGGAAGGGCGACTGCTGGCGGACGGAGGTATTTTGGACAATGTCCCGGCCGATGTAGTTAGGCGTATGGGCGCGGAAAACATTATCGCCGTCCACCTTTTAACCAATAACACCAGCGCGCTGAATGATCCTGACCGGACATCGGTCCTAATGGGGACCATTAACACAGTGGTCGAATACAACTCCCGTCAGTCGTTAACCATGGCTGATGTAGTAGTTGAACCACAACCGGGCCGGTTAAACATGTTCAGCTGGAAAGAGGCCGCCCAATTTGTTAAACAGGGTTACCAGGCTGCTGCCGAACAGGCCGCCGTGCTCGGGAAGTTTTCAGTGGATGAGGAAACCTGGCAACGCTATCGCAATGAACGCAACCAAAGACGGAAATTTAATATCCCGGTTCCTCAAGAGATTGAAGTCACCGGCGCTTCCCCGGATAATGAGTTCTCTATCAAAAGCCGGTTAACGACCCATCTCGGCAAACCCCTGGATCAAGTAGCCTTGGAGCAGGATTTAACCGATATCATGGGGTCGGAACTATATGAGAATATCCGTTACGAATACCGGATCAAAAACGGAATTCCAGTCCTGATCATCGCCGTAACCGAAAGATCTTATGGCCCGCCTTTTATCGATTTTGCCTTCCTGATTAATGCCGACGGATTTGAGGCTAACCATATCGATATCAGTCCCCGCTTCCGGGTAAAGTCCTTTCATGTTGCCGGTCGAGGTTCGGAATTGCGAACCGACATCGGGGTGGGAACCGGATTATATTTCCTGTCCGAACTTTATAAACCTTTGGCCGCCGGCCCCTGGTTTGTGGCGCCGACGGTTTCATTTGAACAGAATAACGGCAGCCTTTTCTCGGATGGGACCAGACTGAATGATTACCGGAGCAGCGAACGCCAATTTGGTTTGGACTTAGGGCGCTCCTTCGGTAAAGACGCGGAATTGCGGCTGGGTTATTTCTACGGCTATCAGGACGTGCGCAATAAAGTTGGATCCCCGCTGCCACCTTCCAATATAGATGGTGACATCCGTAAAGCCAGACTGAAATGGACTTTTAGTAATACCAATGAATCTTTTCTCCCCGCCAAAGGGGTTGATTGGAATGTCGACAGTGCCTGGTACGATATAGCGCCGGATTCACCGGAATCGTTCGGACAGATGGAGACCAGATTAATTAAGTGTTTTCCGGTGGGGGAGGATTTAATCTTTACCATGTTTTCAGGCGACGGTACCTTTGAAGGTTCCGCCCCGCTAATGCAACAATTCCGCCTGGGCGGCCCCTTTAGGCTTGGTAGTTATAACTTTGATGAATTTTACGGGGAGAATTATCTGCTGGGAAACGTAGGTTATTTAAAATTTTTGGGCAATGTGCCACTTATCAGCCGGATGTATCTTGGCTTCTGGATTGAACACGGTGGTGTTTTTGAAAAATGGCCCGCCTCCGGACTTAAAACGGACATGTCCGCCGGAATAATCGGTTCCACGGCAATTGGCCCTATTTATTTAGGGGCCAGCTACGGAGAGGGCAGTAACCCGTTTTTCAATATTCTGTTGGGGAAAGTATTTTAAAGCCCTTTTGAAGGCTTGGAAATTGCTTTTTTCAAGATTAACAAGGGTTTGGGATCAGGCTCAACCTGTTCGCCTCCCCGGGAACATTGGCCCGGTAAATATACAAATCCTGCCGCCGCCGGAGAAAACAATAAAAATTAAGCTTTTTACCGCCGCCTTCAGCGACCAGATAATCGTGGCCGCCAAAAACCGGGTCTAGGTTGAGCCGGTGGTTGAAATTCCGCCCCGGCCACCTGGCTTCTTTCCCATGGCTGAACCGAGGATTCGCTAAGCCTATGCGGGTCTTTTATTTAGGAGTTTTAAATTACCGTAGGAGGGGGAAGTCCTACCACCGCTGGAATGATCGTTTGCGAATGACAGCATTAATCTTCAGAATTAGCGCTTTTCTAACGTTTCGTTCCATATTGCGAATATCCCCTGGGTTTAGTCCAGCAACTCCACAGCCACCTTCAGCACCACTTTCTTCACTCTGCCTCCGGCCCCGAAATTACAGCATGGACGATGAATATCTGTAGGGAAGAAAATCGCGTACATCCCCGGATGGAGAACCAGATCAATCTCATTCCGGATAGTCTTATAAATAATCGTATCCTGTTTGGCGCCCAAATCGTGCAAGACCTCGTTCCCCGCGCCGGTTAACCCCCAACCAATCACTTCGGAGCCATTGACCAGGAATTGGATGTCGATGTATTCCCGGTGAGTTTCGGCCTCAGATTCAGCTTTCGGCGTTGTCTGATAATCCTGAACAATCGCCAGGAGACTTTTACCGTCAATCTCGTACCGGCCTTCGGGAAGCTTGCTGAAATCGGTGTTTTTGAGGTACTCCAATCCCTTAACCAAAGCCCCAGCCAAGGCTTTCTTATCCTGCTCCAATTTTTCAATGTTTCCTAAAATAATTTACCATCGCCCCACTTTTTATGAGAATCCAAAAGCCAGAATTCAGGATTCAGAATAAAGCCTTGAAAGTTGGTCTCAGCGGGTAGCTGCAACCCTCTAATCTCTCCTATCTTCAGGCTCTTAACTCCTGAAATACTATCAAAAGCCCGGCTTCGAAGGACTTACTTCGCTCTTCTTCCGACTGCTTTCTTCTGACTTCCACCGTCTTCCCCATCTCTCCTGCTTTAAAAACTACCCTGCATAATAATTTATCAAACACCCCGCCAGGATAATATCCCGTTCATCCGGGGTGAGACTCGCCAGCCGGAGTTTTAGGGGGGTTTTCCCCTCAGAGTCAATGATCAAAGCCTCGATCTCGGTAGCGCCTTCTTCCACCGCCTGCCGGATTCCCGGGATGAAAACCAGATCCCCCACTTTTAACTTGGGAATATCCTCCTGGCTGATGGTAAACGGCAACATGCCCCAGTTAATCAGGTTGCTGCGGTAGCGTTTGGTGGCGTATTCAACGGCGATGTTGGCCCGGCCGCCGAGCACTTTCTGGCAGGAGGCCGCCTGCTCCCGGGCGGAACCGTCACCCGGCTTAACTGCAAAAATGACACTTCCCACCCCGGTCTCGCTGAGCAATTGATGAACCCGTTCCGGGGAGGTTGGGCCAGCCCCAACCAAGGGTACAAATAAAGAACCCAGCTTGGTAGATAACGGTTCATTGGGTTTTCCTTCAGTCAGTAAACGTTCCCGTTCCATCTCAAGCTCCTGAATCTCCTTGGCCCTAGCCACATAGCCGGGATCTTTCCGGGATAAAGTGAACTCGGCCAGCTTCAAAGGGTTGGAACGGTAGGAAGAAGTCTCACCTGATGGGATCAACTCATCGGTGGTGGTCACCGGGTCGTGAATTACCGAAGCCACTTTTAACAACAGATTAGCCGGTAGCGGGCTCATCTTCGGCCAGTCGGCGATATTCGGCCCGAATTTTAACTCCTGCTGCGGCTGTGGTTTGCCAAATCCTTGATAGACCCGGTTGTCATAAACTTGACGATTAAAAGAATAACTAACAGTGGAAACCGGATAGCTCACTTCGGTGGCGGGCGTCAAGATCCCTCCATTCAAGGCAGTGGCTGCGATGGAACGGGCGTCCATCAAGGCTACCGAAGCCACTTGGCCGTTACCGGGCTTCGAACCTTCACGGTTCGGGAAATTGCGGGTGGTGTGCCGGGCGCTAATGGCATTGTTGGCCGGGACATCCCCGGCGCCGAAACAAGGCCCGCAGAAAGCCGAACGGATCGATACTCCGGCGGTCAACAGTTTTTCAGCCGCCCCGTTTTTCAGCAACTCCAGGTAAACCGGCTGGCTGGCCGGATAGGCGCTCAGCCAAAACTCCCCGCTGCCGGTGGATTTCCCGTTAAGAATGTCCGCCATGGCGGTCAGGTTTTCAAAAGTGCCGCCGGCGCAACCCGCCACTACCCCCTGATCCATTTTTAAACGGCCGTTTACTATTTTGTCAGTCAACCGGAATTCTAATTTGGGATTCTCCAATTGTTTCCTGCCGTCCTCTTCCACTTTGGCCATAATCCCGGCCGCATTCCGGTTCAACTCGGCGATTGAATAGACGTTGCTGGGGTGGAAAGGCAGGGCGATCATTGGTTCCATTTTATTTAAGTCGATCTTCACCAGGCCGTCGTAATAGGCGACGGCGCCGGGTTCCAATTTTACATAGGCCTCAGGGCGTCCGTGGATTTGGTAATACTCCCGCACCCGTTCGTCAGTCCGCCAAATAGAACTTAAACAAGTGGTTTCAGTAGTCATTACATCGATACCGTTCCGGAAATCCACCGACAGGTCGGCGACTCCGGGTCCGACAAACTCCAGCACCTTGTTCTTGACGAAACCATTGGCAAAAACGGCTTTGATCAGCGCCAGGGCTACATCCTGAGGGCCTACTCCCGGAACGGGCTTCCCCTCCAGGTAAACGGCGACTACTTCCGGGTAAGCCAAATCGTAAGTCTTTTGAAGCAATTGCTTGACCAGCTCCGGTCCACCCTCGCCAATGCCCATGGTTCCCAGGGCGCCGTAGCGGGTGTGGCTGTCCGAGCCAAGGATCATCCGGCCGCACCCGGCCATCATCTCCCGCATGTATTGGTGAATTACCGCCTGGTGGGCAGGGACAAAAATACCGCCGTATTTTTTAGCCGCCGACAGCCCGAAGACATGGTCGTCCTCGTTAATGGTGCCGCCGACCGCGCATAAGCTGTTATGACAGTTGGTAAGGACGTAGGGTACTGGAAATTCCTTCAGTCCGCTGGCGCGGGCGGTCTGAATAATTCCGACGTAGGTGATATCGTGGGACGCCAAAGCGTCAAACCGCAGTTTGAGGTTACGCTCATCAGCGGCGATATTATGTTTAGCAATAATATTATAAGCAATCGTCCGGGTCCGGGCTCTTTCCGGATTAACTTCCCCCTCAGCGACCGGAGCCAACCCCTCCCGGGCCACTATGTTATTTACCTCATTCAAAGTTAAACTATCTTTATTTTCAATGATTACTTGCCCGCCGATTAAATAAACCCCGTTGCGTCCTAATAATTCAATCACTCTAATCCCCCGCTTTTGCAATAATCTTTATTAATTAAATCAAATTCGGGGGGCCAATGTCAAGGGTTGCGATAAATCGGCAGTGAAGTTTAATGTATACATACCAACCCCTTCCTAATAACCCTCTTATTAGAGTATTTTCAATGGAGAATACTATTAACGGAATGTCAATTTCTCCACATAAAGCCCTGATGCGACAAATTGCCATCAAATTCAACCCGGATTAGCGCTTACTTTCGAAGTTCGTTGATTAAAACAAATAATTTCAGTCTAACCGCATCGTTAAAATTACGGGGATCATATCCTGTCTGATTCGTAATTTTATCAAGCCTATTGGTCAGGGTATTTCGGGAAATATTCAATTTTTTCGCGGTAACGCTTTGATTTAAATTCGCCCCGAAAAAGACCTTTAATGTCTGCAGCAATTTGGGTTGTTCCACTATATTGTTATGGCTTTCATTTTTCCTGGTGAACAAGTCGATATATTTAGTTAAGAAACTGCTTAGGTGATTAATCAATATCATTTCCAGACCGAAATCGGCGGTGGATGCAATATTACCGCTCCCATACTCCGAATTCTTCAACCGTTCGCTGATGTAAATCGTCTGAATAGCGTCATCATAAGATTTTTTAAGGCCGGTCACCCCGGGATAATATAACCCTATTCCCGTGAGAGAAGTGATATTAAATTTCCCCATTTTTGTTTGTACATTGTCAATTGCTTCGACAACGGCCTTGCGGGTTTCATCCGGTGAAGTCTTTCTGGTGGCGTAAAATATGATAAAATGGTCGCTGCCGTTGGAACTAATCATATTTTGAGGGTTATTGAAAGCCGTTTTGATGAAGTTCAAAATATTTTCACGCCGTTTTTGGAGTTTCAGCCCCATCTTCCGGTTTTCCTTGTCGCTTAAGGTCTCCGGCTTTAACCCGTTGAAAGTATTTTCGATTAGACCATAAATTTTAATTACCACGGCCACCCGTGGAATTGCCATATCAAAGCCGAGCAATGAACCTTTATTCATGAAAATCTCTTCATCATCACCGAAGTTTCCGCTGATAATATCCCGGATATATAGTTCCTTGGCGTTTTGCTCCATACGCAACTGCTCCATGAGAAAGGCTTGTTGGAGCATGGTCTCCACCGATATTTTAAGCAGTTCCCCGAAAGGGCGCACCTCGTTGGGATCTCCGGTTATTCCGACCACCCCGGCGATTTTGTCATTTAAATAAATCGGCAGGTTCACACCGGGTTTAGCTCCCTCCAGTCTTTGGGCCTGCTCCGAAGTAATCTCCATCGCTTTACCGGTTTTGATTACCTCGGCAGCCCCCTGGTGGAAGGAGTTAAGCCTCTTTGTGTCGCCACTGGCGACAATAACACCCATCTGATCCATGATATTGATATTATGGTTAAGAACTTTCATCGTCATATCCACAATACTCTGGGCATATTGGTGGGTAATCTCCATTGCAATCCCCCCGTTCAGCAACACAGCCTAATACTTAAATAGTTCTTTGGTGACACCCATATTCCTACAAAGTAAAAAGGTGGTTTTGAATTATAAAAAAACCCCGGTCCTAGCCGGGGTAAGACAATTAAGGCGGTCATTTTAGTGATGAAAAATTACAAAAATTATCATAGAGGTGATAATGGTAGCAATTCCTTCAAAAAAAGTTCCTGCAGTCTGGGCTTTATAGGCATCGGTGACCTTCAACCCGGAGAACTGCGATACTACCCAGAAATAACTGTCGTTTACATGAGACACGGTCATTGACCCGGCCCCTATCGCCATTACCACCAACGCCAAATCCATCGGAGTGGTTAAACCCAGTTGGGCTAGCATCGGCGCCAGCAGGGCCGAGGTAGTAACCAGGGAAACAGTAGAAGAACCTTGGGCGGTCTTTAATAAAGCAGCGATAATAAAGGGCAACAATAGGACAAATGGCCCGCCGAATAAGTTACCACCGGCTAAAGTCTTAATGTAGTCGGCAATTGGGGTATTGGCAAGAACCGCGCCTAACGAACCGCCGGCTCCGGTAATCACTAAAATAATCGCCGAGTCCTTAATCCCCTGCCCGAACCAATTCATTAAAGTCTCTTCATCAAACTTCGGCAGCAGGAAAAGTGCTAGCAAAATACCGATGATTAAAGCATTCAGGGGAAATCCCAGGAAAACAAACCAATCACTGCCGATACCGGTATATTTGGTAAACTTAATTACCGACGCCAATCCAATTAAAAGGATCGGGATCACAATCGGGGCGAAAGAGATAACAGCGCCCGGCAATTTTTTATGCTGCTCTTTCAATTCTTCGTAATTTATACCAGTGTTATCCAGAGTGGAGGTGATTTTTTTGCCGACCCGGTAAGCCCACCAAAGGCCTACTAAGGCCGCGGGAATCGCCACCACCAACCCCACTAAAATTACCAGTCCCAAATCGGCGCCGATATTCCCGGCAGCTGCTATCGGGCCCGGAGTTGGCGGCACCAGTACATGGGTTGAATACAAACCGGTTGATAACGCCACGGCCATCACCGCAATTGGAATACCGGCCCGCTTTGCCAGCGCATTATTTAAAGGAGTAAGGATTACATATCCCGAATCACAAAACACCGGAATACTGGTAATATAACCGATGATGCTCATCGCTAACGGGGACCGTTTAATACCGACCCAGCCCAAAACAACTTCCGCCATTCGCAGGGCGGCTCCGGACCGTTCCATGATGGTTCCGATAATCGTTCCGGCTACGATTACCAATCCGATGCTGGTCATTAAATTGCCAAATCCCTGGGCAATCACGCTTCCCACAAATTGGGCCGGCATGTTCACGGAAAAAGCCACCCCATAGGCAGCCAATAATAAGGCAAAAAATGGATGGATTTTAAATTTAGCCGTAGAAACAATGATAAAAACGATCGCCAAAAATACAATCACTAACAACATTGGGCCGTGAACCATAACTTCCTTTGCTGCAGTCAACTGTTCGGGTGTCATACTTTATCAGCCTCCTAAAAAATATATATGAAAAACATTGGCGGTAATCTTCTCCAGCAACTCCTCCCCTCTGCTCATGGCTTCATCAAGAGTCATCGGCTTATCGACAATACTGAAAAACGCGGTGATACCGTACTCATGCAATTCTTCATAATTTTTCCCCAATGTTCCGGAGATGCAAAAAACCGGTTTTTTATAATTTTTAGCGATTTGCGCCACACCAAACGGGACCTTTCCGAAAATGGTCTGGAAATCAGTGGCGCCCTCTCCTGTAACCACGCAATCCGCCTCTTGAACTTTCTCGGCGAACCGGGTTAAATCCATCACAATCTTAATTCCGGATTGAATTTTAGCGTCTAAAAAAGCCATCAATCCGCCTCCCAGCCCCCCCGCCGCGCCTGAACCGGGAACTTCGGCAATCTCCTTTCCCAGTTCGCTTTGGATTAGATCGGCAAGATGCTTGAGATTACGATCTAGAACAGTAATCATTTTGGGGGTGGCCCCTTTTTGGGGGCCATAAACCGCCGCGGCTCCATTGGGGCCGCAAAGCGCATTCTTTACATCGGAGGCCACTATAATGGTAGTATCACGAACTCGTGGATCTAACCCGGCTAAATCAATTTTTCTTATCTTGATAAGTTCCCCGCCGCCAAACCCGACCGGTTTGTTTCTTTTATCCAGAAATTTAACCCCGAGCGCCTGGGCCATCCCTACCCCGCCGTCATTAGTGGCGCTTCCTCCGATTCCGATGATTAATTTACGGCAGCCCGCCTCCAGGGCGGCCATTATCAACTGGCCGGTGCCATAAGTAGTCGTAATCAAAGGGTTCCGTAATCGCGATTCAATTAGATTCAGGCCGGAGGCTGCCGCCATTTCAATAACCCCGGTATTATCGGGAAGAATTCCAAAAAAGGCTTCAATTCTCCGTCCCAAAGGATCAACAACTGTTACCGGATGTATTTTGCCGCCCACCCCGGTGACAATCGCTTCAACTGTACCTTCACCCCCATCGGCCATTGGAATTTTCAGGATCTCAACAGGTAGATTCTTTTTAGCTGCTGCAAACCTGACCCCACGTTCCATAGCTTTCGCAGCCCTGCCTGCGCTCAAACTGCCTTTAAATGAGTCTGGCGCTATAATAATCTTCATAATTGCTACTCCATGCATTCAAGATTAATTAATATTCAGTAACTTAAATGTAACATAAGATTAATAATATTGTAATTGATTACTTGTTAAGTTTTACGATTTAAAGGCGAATAATTTTTGAACAATTTGCTCATTATTAAAACCTTCCCAACCAAAATGCCGGTTTAACCCGGCCTACCCCCTCTCGTGTTGAGTAAAGACTGTTTTTATGATAAAATGTGGAAAAGTAGCACAAAACACGGTGATTCACATGCTTATGGAAAAACTGAAAGCCGACGCCGGGGAGGCAGTATTTGAAAAAGCCGCCTCCCATTACAAATCCGCCGCTGTCAAGTCTTACGCTTATAACCACCAAGGGGACAACCGCTACCAGATCAAGGCCATCGTCAAAGCCTCCGGCGCTTACGGAGTCAACCTAAACCTGGATTGCAATTTCAACCGCTTAAAAATCGATCATTATTGCACCTGTTCCGCCGGGGGCAGCCGGCTTTGTGAACATGCGACCGCCGTTGTCTATAAATTTTTAGCCGATGATTTCCCCAAGCTTAGTCCAAGTATCAGTAAACCGGCTTCCCTGGACGGTATCGAACTGCTAAAAATGGTCGCTGCCGCTACGTTGGAAAAATCCGCCCTTTACTATGCAATCGGAGGCCTTGACAACCAGGCCGGGGATTTTCAGATAGCCTTCAACGGCCCGGATCGGGATAAAACCTTTATTTACGAGTTGGTGAAGTGCCTTGGCGATGTCAATTACAGCCCTCGCAAAAGGGAACTGTTGTTTAACTCACTGAACCGCTTTGATCATCTAATTATCTCCTATTTAGAACACTCGTTCACCGGAAAGGATTTCGGGTTAAAAAGCATCTCTCTTCCCAAATCCAAGGAAAACCTGGAAATGATCCTGGTCTTAATCGAAAATGGCCGGGCCCTTTCCGCCGATACCTCCAAAACCTTAAAATTGGGCCCTAATTTAAAGCCGCGGGTTTATCTGACCGGTACCGAAACCCGTCTGCAATTCACTTTTGATTTGGCCGAATTTGAGCAGGCGGGTTTTTTGGACCGGGATTTAAATTATCTGCTCGCTAACGATACCCTCTATATAATAGACACCTCCGGTTTGGAAAAACTGCCGCCGGAGATCACCATCACCCCCGAAGAACTGGGGCGGGTCTTATTTGAGATCCTGCCCCGATTAAGCGAAAAAGTCCATCTGGAGTCAGCCCCGGAATTCCATTCCCATGTGCTGCTCCTCCGCCAGCCGGAGATTGGTTTATTCTTTGACTATTACCCGGAAGAGGTTAGCTG
>JBLNCU010000053.1:0-10350 GCA_050260935.1 Bacillota bacterium | reverse complement strand
GACAAAGTGGTGCTGGACGGGTTGACCAATTTGTCTTTTTTAATCATATCTACCATAAATGTAATCGCATCTAAGGCCGGTGCTTTGTTAATAGTAATTTGACCCTTGTCGTTGAAGTAATTTCCACCGTAACTATAAAGATAGAATGCTAGGGAATTGGCAAGCGCCCATTCCTGATTCCAGTATTCGGCTATCGGATATTCACAGATACCCAACTTTTTGATGGTCCTAGCTTGGTTTACCACCTGAGCCCAGGTCTTTGGCGGTTCATTAAAACCGGCTTTTTGGAGCATTGTTTTGTTATAAAAGAAGAAGCGGGTATCGTTATTCCATGGAATTCCCAGTAGTTTCCCATTCCGGGTAAATGTGCTTATTAATCCCGGTAACAGACTATCAATATATTGTTTATCCGCAATATCGTTGAGAGGGCTTACCCATCCGGTCGCCGCGAATTTAGCAACCCAACCATTATCAAATTCAATTACATCATATGAAGTCCCTCCCGCCGCCAGATCGGTAAGCACCTTATCGGCAACTTCATCCCAGGACATCTGAATGAATTCCACTTGGATTCCGGTTTTGGACTCAAACTCTTTGGTTTGTTTCTCCCAGATACCGATCAAATCCATTTCATGTCTGGGCATAATAACTGTGATTTTTGAAGCGGCATTGGCCACTATGGTCCCGCTAAAACAAAGGCCAACCAAAACAACTAATACCAGTAATAGCATCAAACTATTACGTCTCATGATATCACCCCTCTTTAATTTTTAACTGGTGATCCGTACTGATTTTTTGGCTTAAATTCACCTCCTTCGGATAAATCAGCCTTTAACCGCGCCGCCCGTAAGACCCTGAACAATATATTTTTGAAATATTAGAGCCATAATAACCGGAGGCAGGCTGGCGATTACTCCAGCCGAAGCCATTGCGACATAATCAATTCCGACTTTACTTGAAAACTCTGAAAGTAAAACACTAATTGTTTTTGACTTCAAAGTTGAACTTAAAATAAATGCGGTAAAAAACTCATTCCAAGCGATAATAAAGGCAAAGATCCCGCAAGCGGATAGCCCCGGAGTTGAAAGGGGCAGGATAATTCGAAATATGGTACCAAACCGCGAACAGCCGTCAATCCTGGCTACTTCTTCCAAATCCTTAGGCACGCTGGTGAAATAACTCTTCATAAGCCAGATCATCAGGGGCAAAATAAAGGAACAATTGGCAAGAATTAAAGCTAAACGGGTATTAAGCAATCCTAGATTTTTCATTATAATATAGAGTGGAATAATCAAGACAGCCAAAGGCAAGAATTGAGTTATCAATATTAGTAGATATAATGATTTTTTCCCTTTGAAATTTAATCGGGTAAAAGCATATGCTGCGAATGTTCCGGCAAACAGGCATATTATTGTTGAGGAGCCGGCGATAATAAGACTGTTAAGAAATCCGTACCGTAGATCTCTATTCGGACCGGATGAATCAGCCGTGCTGGAAAATATTTGTTGGTAATTTTCAGTATTTATTTTTCGGGGTATCCAATGTAAGGGAATGGCAGTAAGATCAACCCGGTATGATAGACTACTGATAATAAGCCAGGTGTAAGGGGCTAAAACACATATACAAATAAAAATAACCGCTATGTATAACAAAACCCTTTTAAGCTTTCTCTTCGCCGGCGTTCGAACTGAAATAGAAAGTTCCTTCAAATTATCAAAACTACCGTAATCGTTGCTTTTTAATTTAGTCATAAGTTTCACCTTCTTCAATGGTAGGTTTTCTTATTACCAATTGATTCATGATTCAAATTCCTGCTCCGTCAGTAAATTCTTTACATACAGCACTGCCAGGATAACAGCAGCTAAAGTTAGAATATACGCTAACGCGGATCCATACCCGAATTTTAAAAACTTAAAAGTATTCTGATAGATGTAATAAGTTAACACATTTGTGGCATCCGCGGGTCCGCCTTTTGTCATTACATAAATAAGGTCAAATTCTTTTAGAGCCCATATTGTTTTCAATATCACAACAACCACAACCACCGGTTTTAACATCGGGAGTACGACCTTTCGTAAGCATTGAAATCCGGTTGCTCCATCAACCATGGCGGCTTCATATAACTCTTTCGGCACGGATTGAAGCGCCGCTAAAATAAGCAAAATCGCCACCGGCGTTTCTTTCCAAATATTGGCAAGAATTACAATATGAAAAGCGGCCACAGGATCCCCAAGCCATATTTGATAAGACTTTAAGAGTCCTACTTGATTTAAAAGCGCATTGAATGCACCATAATTAGCATCAAAGATCCATTTCCACATAATTCCGTTTACTACATAAGGAAGTGCCCAGGGTAGAATAATCAATCCCCGGACAAAGCCTCTTCCCTTAAAATTCTGATTCAAAATAAGAGCAATACAAATTCCAAGTACGGTCTCGATCAAAACTGTAAACAATGCAAAATACCAGGTCTTACCGAAAGCCGTCCAAAATAATGGATTTTTAACTGCCTCAATATAGTTGCCCAAACCAATAAATTCCCTGCTGCTTAAAGGATTATACAATTCCATTTTTGTTAAGCTTATTATTAAAGACGAGTACATAGGGTAGATTAATAGACCAAATATAATAACCGCTGAAGGTAATAATAGTAAAACAGCCAATATTCCGGGTCTTTCCATCAGACTTTGATGAATCCGAGTTGCCTTCGTCATTCATAAGCCTCCCAATTAGACATATGTGAATATCATCATGGCTTGGATTCAAAATATCTTCTAAGTTATCTTGAGTTTGTACGCTTAAATATTCTTCAATAAAACTGTTCCCCGATGAGCTCCTAGGAATCTCACTTTAAAACAACCCGGTATTTATAGCGGTCGCCACGGATAATTCCATGGCAAAACTCCACGATTTTATCATCGGCGTAAGTCGTTCTTTCCAGTAAAAGACCGGGGGATTTTTTAGCAACCTGTAATTGTAAGGCATCATTGGGATTGATAAGCACCGCTTCAAAGGTTTCCACCGCTTCATTGGGGATTAAGCCATATTTGGTTTTCATTGTGTTATATAAACCTTTAGCCGCTATTTCTTCCACTGTCAGGTTAGGGCATAAGCCATAAGGTATATAGGAGGTTTCAATGGCAAATGGTTCATTATTGGCAAGCCGGAGGCGTCTAATGCAATATACGGTGATTCCCTTTTCATTGAAATTTTTGGCGACCACTTCTTCCGAGGCTACAATCTTAAAGTCAATTATTTTAGTGGACGGAGTGTAACCCATATTTCTGATTTCTTCACTGAAACTGTAGAATTTGGAAAGTCTTTGTTCAATTTTGGGAGCGGTGACAAAGGTACCCCTTCCCTGCTTGCGGTATAAAAACCCTTCATTCTCAAGCTCTTCCAAAGCTTGCCGGACAGTAATCCGGCTCACTTTGTACAATTCACACAATTCCCTCTCAGTGGGAATCTTACTATCGATAGCCCATTCGTTGCTTTTTATCTTATCGACCAGGATCTCTTTTAGTTGGTAGTACAAAGCAACCGGCGCTTTTTCATTTAACAAACCGAATTCACCACTTTATCAAATTGGTTATAACAATATGATATAATGTCCTAAAAAAAATTGCAAGCCCTTTTTTGCGAAAGTCAACGGAAGAAGATCGCGTGTTTTTAATGTCAAAACCGCCCAATTGTAAGCTTTGAATATAATTGGTATAATAAAATTATAAGGGTGCTGCCTTGTTTTTATAAAGGAGTTGATTCAGAGATGCCCGGCGAAAGCAAACGGTTTATTTATTATCAGGAAGAAGACCTGTGGATCGGATGGCTCGAAGATTACCCCGATTACCGGACCCAGGGGGAAACTCTTGAAGAACTGAAAGAAAATCTGAAGGATATTTATAAGGAGTTGAATGGCGGAAAAATCCCCTGCGTGCATAAAATAGGAGAACTTGCGATTTAATGAAAAGGATCGATTTGATTCGGAAGCTTGAACAAACGGGCTGTATCCTTATTCGACACGGTGGCCGTCACGATTGGTATCAAAATCCCACCACCAAAATGTCGCAACCGGTGCCGAGACACCGGGAAATCAAGGAGAGCCTGGCCAGCCATATTCTTAAGATGCTGGAAAATTAAAATAATTCTAAAACCGGCGTTCAAACCGTAATGTGATAAGCTAGGAAGTTTTGGGGAGGCGTCTTTTGGAAGATCAACCGTTTTTTAAAACATGGTACGTCACAAACCTATCCAGCGATTTTATGGCCGAACGGATGTCGGTATAGACCGGCAGGCCGTTTTGCTCCATAATCGAGATAAATTCCTGGTAGTAACGGCCGGCATTCACCGAAATAACGATAGGTTTGGTGTATTTCCGGTTCAATTCCACCAGCAGGTTGGCCAGGCTGTCGGGCTCCTGACAAAGTCCGGGTATGGTCTTTAAAGTCACTGAATGCGGAACAATGGCCACAAAGACACAGTCAACGTTTTGGTCCTGTAAAATGGTTTCCACAAAATCGGCGTACATCCGGTCGTCGGCCATCGGGGTAACATCCAAAAACGGGGTGGAGATGTCCACCAGCCCGTGTTTATTGATCCGGTTAAGCCTTTCAACCGTTTCCGGGGTCAATTGAGCCTGCTTCAAATTTTTAAGCTCATCGGCGCCTACGGTAGATTCAAAACCGGCGTTAACCACCCCGGCCACCCGGTTGCCGGCCGGTATTTTCTTGGCTAACTGCGAGAACACTTTGACATAATCGTAGTGGTCCTCGATCTTCTCGGCCAAAATGATCCCCGATTGTCGGCAAGCGGCTTTAAAAACATCATAACTGCCGGAGATTGAGGCCGTATGCGAAGCGGCTGCCCTGGCCCCGGCCTCGGTCTTGCCGGATTTGTAAACGATCACCGGCTTGTTAATCTCCCCCGCCAACTGGAATAACTTACGGCCTTCCCCTGGATCGAGGCCTTCAATATATAAAGCCAGTATGTCAATGCCTGGCAATGAATTAAAGTAAGCCAGCAAATCAGTGATCTTGACGTCGTATTTATTTCCGAAGCTTACTATCGCTTTAAAAAGACTGTTATTTTGCAGCTTATCGATGGCGGTCACCGAAAAAGCGCCGCTTTGGGTCAATAAAACCGTATTACTGTAATTGGAGTTTTTTAGCTCCAGCCTCTTTTCCTCGACAAACAGAGTATTTAGTCCGTTGCCTTCTTCGTCAGGAGCCCAGTAAACCCCCATACAGTTCGGTCCGATAACCCTAACCCCCGGCGGCACAACCTCGTTTAGTCGCCGGGTAAAATCAGCATACTTTACCTCCGCCGGAATTCCGGAGATTAGGATTACCGCTTTAGGGTAAGGTTTCGGTAAGTCTTTGAAAAAATCGAGGGTTGATTGAGCCGGAGCCGCATAAACCACCAACTCTACCCGGCCCGGCAAGTCGGAGAGCTTTTGGTAAAGTGGATATTCGGTTTCCCCAAAAGTAATAACCCCGCCTTTAGCATTTATCAAAAAGAGGTCCTTCCGGTGCATGTCATGGAGTAACTTGGCGATCTCCCGGCCCAGGCTGTACTTGTTAAGATCGGACGAGACACCGACCACCGCTATCCCTTGCGGGCGAAAAAACCCCTCCAAGTTGGTCAAGTTGACTTCGGGAACCCCGATAACCGGCCCGCCTCTATTAACGGCCCGATTCCGCTCAAATTGGGCAAAGCCGTCGATAGCCACCAACCGGTTGTCCTCGGTAATCACAAACGGGTTGATATCAAGGGCCTTGATGATAAATTCCTGCTGCTGCTCTGCGGCAAAAGAATAATCGTAAGCGAGATAACCCAGCCTGGAAACGGCCTTGGCGATAAACTCCGAATATTCGGGATGACCAATCCCCTCAAATTTATGCCTAATGTTTAAGGTTTGAACCATTTTCAAAGCCTCTGCGGCATCCAGGGGAGGCAAAAACAGATTGGCGGGATCATAGTATTTGGCGAAGAATTCGGCGTCATCCCCGCCTTTACTTAAGGTAAGCACCGGGCCGAAAGCCGGATCTTCCTTAATTCCGATCAATTCTTCGTAGCCCAAGGCTTGGGTGTGGGGAATAAATTCCACCACCAAGAAGCCTGCAATCTCCGGCTGCTCGTCCGGATGAAAATGCCCAAGCACCTCTTGGCGCATTTTGGCGAGGACAAATTGAATGTATAAAGGGTCGCCATTGGGCACTTTTTTTACTCCGCCCAGCACCTGTTTATGGGCAATTTGGGCCGAGACGATCTTCAATACCAGATTCGGTCCAAGGCCCCGCAAGATTTGGTCATTAACCAACTCGGGGCTTTTTACCAAAACAAACCGGGGCGCCTCCAGTCCGATCCACTTTAAAACCTGGTAAACTTCATACTCATACAAGGTATTGCGTCCTTCAGCCAAAGCGTTTTCAAAGACACCATTTATTCCCTTGATAACCGGTTCCGGAAAATGCCTCACCTTACTCCACCTCTCACCGTTTATTTAAGGAGGAAAAAGAGCTTCTTCCGCATACGGAAAAGCAGCTATATTATAACATATTTCCTAAATTCCTAAATGGCTCCATACGGCTGTTTCGGAGGAAAGTTAAAATTTTTTAAAAGGGGGCCCGACTTCACTGAAAATTTATTGAAAATGGATGAACCGGGCAGGATTTGGAGCGTTTGAAGCGAACCATAATAGTATTTTAAAACTACGATTATAAAGTGAGGACACATGAAAACTACTGGAATTGTTCGCAAACTTGATGATCTTGGCCGCATCGTCATACCAAAGGAAACCAGGGAACAGCTTTATATCGCCATCAAAGAACCGCTGGAGATTTTTATCGATGAAGAAGAACCGGCGATTATTCTCAAAAAATATACTCCCGGTTGCGTTTTTTGCGGTGACATGAGTGAGGGCAAGAGTTTTTCCGGTAAAACCGTCTGTTTAAAGTGTCTGGCTGAAATTAAACGGGAACTGGAATAATTATTCCAAAGCCGGTTTAGTTAAATAGCATTTCCCGAGACTGCGGTGAAATAACCGTAGTTTTTTGTTGCCAATTTCTTTTTCCCGGGACGCCGGTCCCGGGCGGGAAATGGCCGGAATCAAAAAACCAGGTATCATCGGCGGTAAACGCCAGTATATTTAGAATGTATATAAATATGTCTCTTAAATTTACCGCCTAATCTAAGCACTTCAATTGGGGTCATACTTTTCTTGAGGTGATGAGCAGATGTCCAGCGGTTGCCCGCCGAATTTTCCTTATAAGGTAACACCCGGGGAGACCCTGTTTGCGATCGCCCTCCGGTTTAAGACTACAGTAGCCGCCTTAATTAAAAACAATCCCGGAATCAACCCCGACCAGTTAAATAGCGGCCAGGAGATCCTGGTCCCCTTAACCGGCCAAGGGGAGATCTACCCAGTTGAAAGCGGCTCCGTTACTAGAATCTTTGTCAGTCAATTATATAAAGTGGTTTTTTTATATCCGGCCGGCTGGCTCAGGGTGGCCGATGAACGTTATGAAGGCCCGGATGGCTTTTTTCAGGTTTCAGCGGTTAAGGGGCGGAGTCTTGAAGAGGTATGCCGGGAAGAAGCTTTCCATATTCTAAAGCCCTACGGCGCTAAACCGGGGATCCGCCGGTTGACGATTCAGCAGCAACAGTCCTGCATTATTCATCCATCAGCGGATCAGCAAGCAGAGATGAAAGGTCAGGCCGTATTGATCGCCCGTTACCCCCAGCCGGTTATTATCTCCGGTTGTTCTTATCAATTCCTGGTTTTATGGGCCGATAAAAACCATTTACAGGATTTAAGCTCCACTCTGGAATTTTTATTTCCCAGTTGCTGAAGTAAGCGGGAAATCCTGAGGAGAGCCGGTATCCAGGATTCAGGAGTTAAAAGTTGAAAAAACGACTTCGTACTCTATTATCTGTGATTTTATTCTGACTTCTGAATTCTGGCTTCTAAGCCAACCCGCTTAAACCCGAATTACTATTCTACTTTACTTCATTCTGCTGGACTTGGTAGTTCCGGAGTAGATTGCCGATCTTCTCCGACGGGTCAAAGAGGGAACTGATGGAGGAGTCCTGGTTCAACATATCGATTAAATGAGCCAAAAATTCTGACATGTCTACATCCACATACCACGGGGCCTTCCGGAGTTCTTCCCGGCGGTAAGTAAGATTAGTGGCGTATAAACGGTTGAAAATCCCCTGCCGGTAACCCTCATCAAACACCGTAATTCCCTCGGTAAAAAGAGCGAAGGTGACCGCGATATAAATCCGGTTGGCCCGGCGTTTCTTCAGTTCCCTGGCTATATCCAGGATTGATTCCCCCGATGACAACATGTCGTCAATAATCAAAACATCCTTGCCCGCCACATCATCGCCGAGAAATTCATGCTTGACAATGGGGTTTTTCCCGTTAACGATCCGGGTATAATCACGGCGTTTATAAAAAAGGCTTAAATCCAGTCCCAGAATATTAGCGTAGTAAAGGCTCCGTTCCATAGCTCCTTCATCGGGGCTTACCACCAGCATATGAGATTTGTCAACCTGTAAATCTTTTTCGTTTTTGAGGATTGCCCGGATGATTTGGTAGGCGGAATGAAGATTTTCAAAACCTTTGAGTGGAACGGCATTGTTTACTCTAGGGTCATGGGCGTCAAAAGTGATGATACTGTCAATCCCAAGATAGGCCAATTCTTGAAGCGCAATGGCGCAATCCAGGGACTCCCGGGACTGCCGTTTATGCTGCCTGCCTTCATAGAGCATCGGCATTATCACAGTGAGGTGTTTGGCTTTACCCGCTATCGCCGCGATGGTCCGTTTTATATCCTGAAAATGGTCATCCGGGCTCATCGGGTGATCAACGCCGAACATTTTGAATTTGCAATTATAATTGCCGACATCGGCGATGATGTAAATATCGTAACCGCGAACGGTCTCCTCCAGAACGGCTTTCCCTTCACCATTGGCGAAACGGGGACATTTACATTCAACCAGATAAGACTCGCGAATGAAGCCCATAAACGGATGGTTTTCGGCATTTTTCTGGATAAATTCCAAACGGCGTTTTAGAATGTAATCATTTATCAAACCGGCCAATTCCTTGCTGCCTTCAAGGGCGATAATACCCAAAGGCCCCACCGGAATTATCTGGGAATTCTTCCTGAGCTCGTCGAGTGACTCCATTACTTTCTCCTCTTCGGTAAAATAAGGTGAAACTTTTTACTCTCCGGAACTTTTTTATTCGACATAGCAATAGAAAATCCTGTCCGGTAACAAATCATTAACCGTTAAACCGAAAGCAAGCTGGCTTGGATTGGAATCATTTACAGAGAAATTCTTTAGTTTCAAGAACATGTTATGCGGAACATTGGCGCTGAAAAAAGAGGGGGCCTAAATACCTTCGTTCCACATCTGCCTTATTTGTAGTTTCTGTTTGCCGGCGCAAGACTTTTGCCCTCAGCTTCCTCCAGATTCCACCCCGCGATGAATACCCTTGCTGTTCAGCTAATGCTTCCCACTACCAAGCCCATAGTGACTTTCGCTGCCAAGTTATTGCCCATGCCGGGCGAACCCATCGAGTAGGAGGGGGCAGCAAGCCCCCGACCTCTCACACCACCTAGCATGCGGGTCCGCACTAGGCGGTTCGCCAGTTTTGACGAAGTTGGGAATACCTTTGTGTTAAGCTCAACAGCCCTTGGGATTGCCAGTAGGCGATTCCGAGGGCTTTGTGTAAATGGGGTGTTTTAGTAGTTCGCCAGGCTCCTTTTCGGGTGTTGGCGATTTTTATTGCTTGTGACTTCTCAAGACCTAATGCCCTGAGTTCCCGGATTCGGGTTCTTACCTTCTTCCATTGATGCCACAAACAAAGACGCATCCTCCGCCTTATCCACTCTTCCAACCTTTCGACCGCCGACGAGGTATCAATTAGGGCGTAATACCCTATCCATCCGGTTAAATATTGGTTTAACCTTTGAATTCGTTCATTCATCGGAATACTCCAGGTTGGGTTGGTGATTTCCCGGATTTTGTCTTTCACCCGCTTTAGCGATTTCGGCGCTATACGCACTTTAATCACCTTCTGCTTGTGAAGGCTAAATCCGAGAAACTTACGTTTCCACGGACGGTCGACTGCGCTTTTGGCCTCATTTACCTTGAGTCGTAACTTCTTCTCCAAGTATCGCGTAATTCTTTGCTTCACCCGTTCACCGGCCCTTTTGGTTTTGACATAGATATTACGGTGAGTAGCCCCAGGGAATTTCACCCCAAGGCCCTCTCAGAACCGGACGTGAACCTCTCGGCTCATCCGGCTCCAATCATCCAGCCGTTGGCCGAATCCCTATT
>JBLNCU010000052.1:0-2735 GCA_050260935.1 Bacillota bacterium | reverse complement strand
TCGAATATCTTTAGCATTGGCGCACCTCCAAGCCCATTTTACCATATTTATAATCCGGCCTGAAGGGGTGGCGATTGATTTTTCAAGGTTTTTGTAACACGTTTTTCAACAAACACTAGTTATACTGGGTGCATTCCGGACAATAAATAACCGGACATTGGTGACCGGAGTAGTGGCTAAAAGTCCAACTGTAGCCCAGAGATCTGCGCGGACGTTAGTGGCGGTGCCGACGATCAATCCGATGCCTCCGATAAAACTGGAAGCGGCGCTCGGAACTAAAGTGCCCAGACCGGGCGGTGGTATAAAAGTACTCGCATTGACGCTGGAGCGGTAATCCAAAAATATCGTCATCAGGTTTCACCTCCTAGGGATAGTATATTTTAAAAGCCTCGAAGAAGTAATATCTTTTAAGCATTGTTTAAATTTTGGCCATAAAAATAGAGAAAGTATGATGCAAGATCAGTTTTTAATAGTCTTTTGCTTGAATATCTTTGGAACAGATATTCAAACAATAATGGTTTTTTAGCATATTCAGTAGCGTTGCATAACCAAAATTATAAAATGTCAACCACTAACTAGGAGAAAAAGGTACCGAAATTGGCAAAAAGTGATAGAAAATCATAAAAAACTCCTTTTCAAACATATCCTTTGGGAACTCGCTATCTGGGTGGGATTAGACAACGCCGGCAAAGAATTGGGACGACTACATTTAATCGACTCCAGCACCATCGGCCTTTGTCTAACCCAATATCCCGGCGGTCTTCCTAGACAGGACATTCAAAAATTTAATGCAACGCCACTGATAGGAGGTAAAAATATGTACCCGGAACTAGGAGCAACTCCTGGTTTCTTTTCGAAGATAGAATTAACGTACCGTCGAAATTGACATAAGAACATGGCACTTTTAATATTTGGGTGTTATAATTAAAACAACAAGCTTAGCTGTATAAGGGCAAAACCGGTAAAAACCGGGGACGCAAAGCCATGGGTCTAAAGTAAGCCGCTTATTGGTTTACCACGATTGCCAGGCCGCCAAGGAGGTTGTTTTTTGTTGCTTTTTTAACTTAGATAGGCAACTGTTTTAAATTTAGGCCGACCCTCATTCAGGGAAGAAGGAGGCTTGATGGTTGGCAAAATTTCTCAAGGATGACCGGAGGTAATTAAAACATGGAGAAGTTGCGCACTGAAAACCTCAAACCAGGGATGATTTTGGGCCGTTCAATATTTTTGGCGGATGGCCGGATCCTGGTACGCCGGAAGACCGAGCTCACTGCCGCTTCGATTTCCAAGTTACGGGAGATGCGCTTGCCCGCAGTTTACGTGGAAACCGTTAATGATGAACAAATAGAGGACTTGGTCTCGGATGCCGTGCGCTCCGATTTGATCCAAAGCCTGTACAAACTGGATTTAACCGGAAATAACGGAAAAAGCATAAATATTGTGCCGTGTAAACAAATCATGTTCCAATTGGTGGATGAGGTGGTAAGAAATCCGAAAGCCCCCATTTGCTTTACGGAGATTCGCTTTCTTAATGATTATCTATACAGCCATATGGTCAATGTTTGTATCCTGGCGGTAAAGATGGGTTTACAAATGGCCTATAATCAGTTGAAACTGGCTGAACTGGCCATCGGCGCGCTCTTCCACGATGTAGGCATGGCCAAAATCCCCCCAGAAATTGTCAACCGGGTGGGGGGGTTGACCAGCGAGGAAATGAGGCTGGTTCAGAATCATTCCAAGGACGGCTATGATCTTTTACGGCAAATATCCGGTTTTTCGGCTGTCTCAGCCAATATAGCCTACCAGCATCATGAACGTTACAACGGAACCGGTTATCCCCGGGGGCTGGCCGGCAACGAAATTCACGAATTCGCCAAAATTGTCGCCGTGGCTGATGTTTTCGACGCTATGACCACCGAAAAGTTATACAGTAACGCTAAATCAATCCCGGAAACGGTTAAATTCCTAAAGAGTCTTAAAGGAATAGAATTTGACCCGGAAATAGTCGATTTACTAGCGGTTACGGTTTCCTCCCCCGTAATGGTATAAATTAAAATTTGCCAGTTTGGCGCCGGAGACGGCGCTTTTTTTGCGAGTTCAAAAACCACCGGCTCTGCCGGTGGTTCCAAAAAGGCCGCCTACGAATAGAAAAAAGAAACCTTCTTGCCTTTATAGTGTATGCGCAAGCCACCCGTTTTACGGGCGGTCTTGACTATCTGGGCAAAAATATATTTTTAAGTGAAACGGAGATGTTTTTCATGATATAATCTTTACAATTAAAAAATATATTAGATCCTATGACAGGAGCCGACTAAAATGAAACCAAACTATCATCTGTTTGTCCCCCAAGGGTATTCACCGGGTTTAGATTTGAGGGAGACTGAGATCGCCATTAAAAAAATTAAAGATTTTTATGAAAATGCCTTAGCCAAAGAGTTAAATTTGACTAGAGTCTCGGCCCCCCTCTTTGTACGGCCGGAAACGGGGCTCAATGATAACTTAAACGGCATCGAGCGGCCGGTCCAATTCGGAGTCAAGGGCCTTCAGGAAGGAACCTGCGAAATTGTCCAGTCGCTGGCTAAATGGAAAAGAATGGCCTTGGCCAAATACGGGTTCAAACCCGGGGAGGGCCTTTATACAGATATGAACGCCATCCGGAGGGATGAAGATCTCGATAATCTGCATTCCGTTTATGTTGATCAATGGGACTGGGAGATGATTATCAATAAGGAGGA
>JBLNCU010000051.1:0-9408 GCA_050260935.1 Bacillota bacterium | reverse complement strand
GGCTTCACCCTCATCGATGATCACTTCCAGCAGCTCACCGGCAGCCAGTTCTTCCAAAGCCAACTTGGTTTTTACAAAATTAAGCGGGCAGAGCACGCCATGCAAATCAAGGGTTTTTTTTACTTCATTCGCCATTTAACAGATCCTCCTTCACCCGTTCCACCCCGAGACGGTCGATCATATGGCCGAACCTTTCCCGTTTTTTCCCATTCTTCCGGTAATATTCAATGATCCGGTCAACCAATTTAAATAGTTCCATTTCGGTTTCCACCAAGGTTTTGAGCTTGGTGGCCAACCGCGGAATTTTGCCCATGGTTCCGCCGATCCATATAGTAAAGCCTTTTTTGGCCGGAACCCAGGAATTGGCCGGGCAGTTCGAAGTACAGATACTGCAATAAATACATTTTGACTCATCCAAAAGATACTTGACGTCTTTTTTGTAAATAGCCTTGGTTGGACAACTGTTGACGCAAAGATCGCAGTGACTGCAACTCTCCGCTTTCCATTCCGGTAATATTCCACCCATGATCCCCAGATCGTTCTCGGTTGCCTTGGCGCAATTGTGCGGGCAACCGGTCACCGCCATTTTGAATTTGTGTGGAGTATCTTGCCGGAAATATTTTTGGTCCAAATATTGGGCAATTAATTTGGTATCGATAATCCCCCACTTGCAGGAGGAGTTGCCCGGGCAAGCCACCACGACCCGGACCCGGGGGCCGCAAGCCCCCATGAGAATTCCCTCTTTCTCTAGCTCCAGGCGGGCTTCCTCCAGTTTTGAATAATGGACAAAGTGAATTTCAATACCCTGCCTGGTCGAGATATGAATTTGACCCCGGCCGTATTTTTCAGCTACTTCGGCAACTCTCCTTAACTGCCCGGATGTTAAGTCGCCGCCAACCGTATGAAGACGCATCGCAAAATACTCCAACTGTTTCTGTTGGATCATCCCGACTTTTTTAAAAGCCGCCAAATCGAATTGAGGTGTTTCCATTTGTCTTACCCTTCCGTTATCCGTATTGGTACCTCCGAAACCGCCGCTATATCAACCTTAAAAGCTTTAATCACCGGTTCCTCCGGGTTAAGCAGCGAGACAATCAAGTAATAGATGTCGGGATCATTGGCCAGCCTCAAATCTTCCGGGGAAAGCCTGGCTGGTGTTGCCGGATGGCTATGATAAACCGCAATCAGTTGGTAGCCTTTGGCCCTGGCTTCTTTAACCGCCTTAAACTGTTCCCGGGGGTCAAATGAAAAGTGCTCCGGGCTATGATCCACATTAGTTAGCGGGATGACTTCCTTGACTTCGTCGCCGTTACCGCTGAGGTAACCGCAGGTTTCAAAGGGATTGTCCCGCAATGCCAGTTTGATTAATTCCGATTGGTGCGTCCTTGATAATTTCAACATCCTAATCTCTCCTTAAATCACAAGCCGGGATTTCATAATCGATTAGCTCCGTAAGGGAGGGATTTTCGCTACAGATGGCGCATTTTGGGTCCTTTTTGATATTAAAAATCCGGTATTCCATATTTAAAGCATTAAATGTCAACAGTCTATCCGTCAGCAGCTTGCCTTTGCCGATTATAAACTTCAAAGCTTCAGCAGCCTGAACCGTACCCAGCATTCCGGCAATTGCGCCTAAGATTCCGGCCTGGCTGCAAGTAGGCACTGCTCCTTTGGGTGGCGGCTCCGGAAAAATACAACGGTAACATGTATGACCGGGAACATAGGTCATGGTTTGCCCTTCAAATCTTAGGATACCCCCGTGGGAAAAAGCTTTTCCAGCCAGGACGCAGGCATCATTGAGCAGAAATTTGGTTGGAAAATTGTCGGTCCCGTCGATGATAAAATCGTAATCTTTGATAATCGCTCCGATGTTTTTCGAATAAACTCTGGTGTGATAAGTAATTACCTTGACATCGGGGTTGAGAGCCTCCATTTTTTGACGGGCCGATTCCACCTTCGGTTTATTCACATCGGGAGTAAAATGAATAATCTGGCGTTGCAAATTACTGAGGTCGACGTTGTCGCCGTCGACGATCCCTATTGTCCCCACACCGGCGGCAGCCAAATAAAGGGCTGCCGGAGCGCCCAGACCGCCGGCTCCAACTATCAAAACCTTTGATTGCATAATTTTTTGCTGGCCGGCGCCTCCCACTTCCCTGAGAATGATATGCCGGCTGTAACGCTCGATCTGAGCCTCAGTCAAATTCATTTTTTGCCGCATCCCCCACCCATATAGTATAAAAACTCTATTTGGTCCCCGTCTTTTAACAAAGTGGCGGCATATTCCGGCTGTCTTAAGATTACGCCATTCAATTCCACTGAAACCATCTCCGGCATCTCTACCTTCTTTACCTGCAAAAGTTCGAGTATGGTTCTTTTGCTTAAGCTGATTTCTTCGCTCTTGCCGCTGATAATTAAGTTCATCTTTACTCTCCTTAAAATTAAAACTATTAGGGTTCAATTTTTCTCAATTTATAAGTATTTTTATCTATTTAGTAGGTATTATAATAATACTATTGATGTTATTTTTTGTCAATTTAACTATTGATTCCATTCTCCGGATAGAGAAAAAAGGACCTGCCGGAAAATACCGGCGGTCTCATTTTTTAGGTTATATCAATCCCGGAATAAGTCATAAATATCTAATATCTTAATATGAAAACGGCTTTTTCCCGGCGCCCTTAAACCGTTTTAAACTAAGGGAATTGCTGACCACCGAGACCGAACTGAAAGCCATGGCTCCTCCGGCGATTACCGGGTTTAGAAATCCCAGGGCGGCGAAGGGGATGCCGATAACATTGTAAAAGAAGGCCCAGAAAAGGTTCTGTTTGATCTTTTGCATGGTCTTCCGGGACAACCGGATGGCGGTTGGAATTGCCCGTAAATCCCCGCGCATTAAGGTGATATCCGCCGCCTCCATTGCAATATCGGTACCGGTGCCGATGGCCATTCCAATGTCGGCCGTTGCCAAGGCGGGCGCGTCGTTGATGCCGTCTCCCACCATGGCTACAACCTTGCCGGCCTTTTTCAGCTTCTCCACTTCCTCCGCTTTGTGTTCCGGCAAAACCTCGGCCAGCACATTCGTGATACCGACCTGTTTAGCAATAGCCTTGGCGGTTCTCCGATTGTCCCCGGTCAGCATATAGACTTCGATCCCCAAAGTTTGCAGCTCATTAATAGCCTCTTGAGAGTTTTCTTTCACTACATCAGCCACTGCGATTAAACCGGCCAACTCGCCGGCTACAGCCATAAACATTACGGTCTTTCCGGCATCCTCCAGCTCCGTGGCCGTACTCTCGCTGTTTTTCAGCGCCACTCCGTTTTCCTGCATCAGTTTGCGGGTACCCAGCAGTGTTGGTTTCCCGCCAATTACCGCCTCCACTCCTTGGCCGGGAATTGCTTTAAATTCTTCAGGCTCGGGGATCTCCCCGGCTTCTTTTTTGCCATGTTCATAGATAGCCGCGCCCAGCGGATGTTCGGACTTCTTTTCGGCAATGGCCGCCATTTCCAACAACTCCAGCCGATCGAAACCGCCCAGCGGAAACAGATCGGTTACTTCCGGTTGGCCTTTGGTGATGGTACCGGTCTTGTCCAAGACCACGGCATTGATTTTATAGGCTTTCTCAAGATGTTCGCCGCTTTTGATCAAAATCCCGTTTTCAGCCCCTTTTCCGGTGCCGACCATAATGGCGGTCGGAGTCGCTAGGCCCAGAGCGCAGGGGCAGGCGATGACCAAGACTGCTACAGCGCTGATAATCCCCATCTTTAAGTTGTAATCGCCAAAGGTCCAAACCAAAAAAGTAGCTACAGCAATCCCAAGCACGATTGGGACAAACACCCCGGAGACCTGGTCGGCGATTTTCTGAATGGGCGCTTTAGTTCCCTGGGCATCCTCAACCATCTTAATGATCTGGGACAAAACAGTCTCTTTCCCTATTTTGGTGGCTTCAAACTTAAAGGTGCCGAATTTATTAATGGTGGCCCCGATTACCGGATCGCCGGCATTTTTCTCCACCGGCAGGCTTTCCCCGGTCAGCATCGATTCGTCCACCGCCGAGTTACCTTCGATAATCTTGCCGTCTACCGGAATTTTCTCCCCGGGACGGACCACAATCACCTCTCCGACCTCAACTTCTTCAATGGGAATATCCGTCTCGACCCCGTTCCGGATAACCCGGGCGGTTTTAGCCCGCAGTCCCATCAGCTTTTTAATCGCTTCCGAAGTCTTTCCCTTGGCTACAGCTTCAAAGTATTTACCGAGCAGAATCAGGGTGATAATGGTCGCCGCCGCCTCGAAATAAAGATCTTTCATCATGGTTCCCGGCATCGGCTTCTGAAAGAAGGCATTATAAACGCTGTAAAAGTAGGCCGCCGAAGTGCCCATGGCTATCAGAACGTCCATATTCGGGCTTTTGGCCTTCAGCGCGTAAAAGGCGTTCCGGTAAAACCGGAATCCGATCAAGAACTGAACCGGGGTGGCCAGGGCGATTTGAAAACGCCAGTCGTGCAGGAAAGGAATATTTAATCCGATTAGAGACAATACCATCGCCAAAATCAACGGCGAACTCAAGACCACCGAGGTTATCAACTCCCGGCGCAGCTTTTTAATTTCTTTCTCTCTTTGCTCCTTCTCCCGGTCCCGGCTGATCTCCTCTTCCCGGACAGCTTCGTAACCCAAGCCGGTGATTGCCGCTATGATCTCCGACAATTTAACCCTGGTATTGTCATATTCCACATTGGCTTTTTCGGTAGCCAGATTGACAGAAGCCTGCGTAACTCCCTCCAGCTTATTCAGCTTCCGTTCGATCTTGGCGGCGCAAGCGGCGCAAGTCATCCCGGAAATCTTTAAGCTGACTTTGTTGCCGGAGAGGTTCTCTTTGGCCACCCCATAACCTAGATTGACAATGGTTTTTTCCAAAACCTCCCTGGATACCAGGGCTTCATCAAACTCAACCGCCGCTTTTTCAGTGGCGAAATTAACATTGGCCAGACTGACACCGGGGACTTTGTTCAATTTTTTTTCAATCTTTAAAGCGCAGGCTGCGCAGGACATACCGTCGATTTTTAAGACTTCTTTTATAGCCATAGTAAACGACTCCTTAACTTAAACTAATTTTAGCAAAAGAATAAGCAAAAGCCAATTAGAGTATTTTAATATTCCGATTTAACTTAACCGCCGCAGCAACCTCCGCCCCCGACCGGCCGGTAGGCTTCAATTTCTTTTTTGATCGCTTTGAGATCAATATTATTGATATCATCCACCACTTTCACATAACCATGCAGCATACCCATCCAGCACTGGAAGGTAAAATCTTGAGTTGCTGTAAATTCTGGGGTTTCCGTCTGCCCCTTGCTTAAATCCAACTGTCCCTGGTATTCCGGGAAGATCACCGCATAGTTGCAGGAATTAATCTTTTCCGGGTTAAACTTAATTTTGGTCTTTACACCCCGCTGCATAATTATTGCAGCCGGAGCATAACCCTGGTCGTTAACGGTAATGGTTACTTCCTGAAGTCCGTTGACTATTTTTGCGACTTGGATGTCATCGGTCGGAACTCTTCCATCCCGGAACCTAGTCGCGTTAGCGCTGGCTGCGCAACAGCTGCCGCCTCCGCTAAACTGGCTATTATTACTGTCACTGCTTACTTTATCCAAATCCCGCTGCGTTACTTTGGAAAGATCCGGGACTACTTTAATATAACTACTGATCATCCCCATCCAACAAGTATAGGTGATAGTCCCTTCCTTGTCGGGGGTGAACTCTATTACATTATCACCTGGAACCAGCTTTTCCTGGATGTTGTATTGGGGAATCGTCACCGGATTATTGCAACCGTTCAAATCCTCTGCCTTGGCTTTGATAATCCAACGGACCGGTATCCCTTTCTGAACTACGAAAGGTTGGTATCGGCCGGATTCAATAGTAGTGGTGACAGTTTGGACTCCGTCTTGGATTTGGGCTACATTGCCCGACCCGCCGCCGGATACCGGATTGGGTGCCGCAATCGTAACCCCCGACAGACTTAAACCACGGTTAACCATGGTCAAGCCCAGAACAATTACAAGTACGGCGCTGACTTTCAACATCCGGTGGGTAAATTTTGCGTTTAAAAAGGAGCTGATTGCTCCAAAACCAAACATCAACGGGACCGTTCCCAGACTGAACAGGAACATCGAGGTCGCCCCGGCTAAAAAGCTACCGGTCCCCAAAGCATATAGTTGCATGGTCTGCAGTGGTCCGCAAGGCATTAAGCCATTCAACAAACCGATAATAAAGGGCCCCCGTTTACCGGCGTTACTATAAATCTTATTCCCAAAAAACTTCGGGGTACTGATTTTGATCTTGCGCAGCCACGGGAAAATATCCAGCATATTAATACCGATAATCACCATAAAAATTCCCCCGGCAATTGAAACAATGCCTTTGGCGGTACCGGAAAAACTGACCACTGAACCCAAGGCGCCGACGATTCCGCCGATAATTGTATAGGAGATTACCCGGCCCAGGTTATACAGAAGGCTGGGCTTAAACTTGGCGAATTTCGATTCGTTTTCCGACGGTTGATAAGATACGGATTGCGACAGATTAATCCCGCCGCACATGGCGATACAATGGAGGGAAGTCAGCAAGCCCACGACAAAAAGCATCCCGTAGCCGACGGATTTGTCAACCTGAGGGATAAAGTTAAATCCGACGGTGGATTTGATAATTAAGTACAAAGCGAAGATGATAATCCCGATTCCGATGAGCTGGTTAATGGAGCCTTTCTTTTTAGTGTCACCGGTTTGACCGGAATTGTCAACTTGATAACCGAGTTTTTGCATAACAGCTATCAGCGTTTCCGTGGTAACCAAGGAAGAATCACACTTGACCTTCACTTGAGATTTGCTCATTGAGGCCTTTACTTCTTTAACTCCCTCGATCTTCCGGAGCGCGTTTTCGATCTTAATTTCACAACTGGGGCAGGACATTCCTTTGACCCGAAATACTTTACTTACCAATTCCTGGCTCATGAAATCCCTCCTTAAACAGGCTCGACGGGTTCATTTTAACCAAACAATGTGAAGATACTATGAAGAATTAAAATTTTCTGGCATTGGGATCAAACTAATAAGTCAAAACCTTCTTTTTCTGTTTCAAAAACCACAATACGGTTCCACTGAGTAAAACCAAAACTATACTGGCAATTTGGGCGACACTTAATAAACCAATCATGGCGCTTTGGCGGGTGAACTCAATGAAGAAGCGGGCAATAGAGTAAAGTAATATATACAACGGGAATAAAACACCGGTTTGAACTATTTTCCGCAACTTCCAGAGGGTTATAAAAATAATGAAAGAGGAAACTCCGGTATATAGAGGCACATTGTGGTATCTCGCCCCGTTAACCACAATCGGAAACAATCCGTTGACTGTCGCTTTTCCGTAAAGATCGCAGCCGATTCGGCCCACCGCTTCCCCAATCGCCAAACCCGGAATAATTATATCAGCCAGATTCCAAAAATACAGTCTTTTCTTTTTGGCATACCAAATCCCCGCTGTAAAGCCCCCCAATAACCCGCCGTGAAAAGAAAGACCACCTTCCTGAAGTGCAAAGATCGCTAGTGGACTGGCTAAAAAAAGAGACAGGTTCTGGAGGGCGAAAACTAGACGCGCCGCTGTAATGCCGCCTATCAGCGCATACAGGGTAAAGTCCCAGATATAAATAGGATCAAGCGCCCTTTCTTTGGCAAAACGAGTAGCTATTATGCATCCAACCATTGCCCCGCAAACAAGGGTTATTCCGTATAGCTGAAGATTTACGGGACCGATCTGAATAACCCGGGGTAAAAAATTAAACATCAACATTCCTCCGCTTTTAGGAATTATAGCTTAATAATGTGAAGATATCATGAAGAAGGTAGAGTAAAAAAACAACGGATGCCACCAGCAAGGTGCACCCGTTAAGTAAAAAGAAGCGGTTTGTTCCAAGGCTTTAAGTGTATCAGACAGGTGTGGAGATTTTATGAAGAACCGACTGTAAAAATCGGCATTTTATAGGCTTAGCGTTCCTCCGAAAATGTCAATTTCAAGGTTTTGCTGATCCCTTTACGAATAACTTCGGCATCTACAGTGTCCCCGGCTTTAAATTTCCGTTTTACACTATCCAAATCTCTCATATTCTTAACTGCCTCGCCGGCCAGACTTACTAAAATATCGCTCTTGCGGATGCCAGCCTTGGTGGCGCCGCTTCCGGGCAAAGAAGAATTAAAAAGGTGACGTGTTTCACGCCACCTCTTTGGATTAAAAAACCAACTTATCTTTTCCAATTGACGAAAAGGCCTTTCGCTTTCACCAGCAAACTCTTGGAGATGGTAATGTATTTGCCGTCATCGGTTTTTAAATCTTTAGTAATCGGCACCGGATTGCAACCGTTTTTAATCTTTTCCACCTTGTCGATTTGGAAACGGTTGCCGCAATTTTGGCAGACCACTTCGTCGCCTTCCTGGATATAGTAGCCGCGGCCGGAATTAAAACAAACCTGACATGTGTTAAAGGCCGTTCGAATGGTCCCATCGCTTGCTTTTACCGCAACGATTTCCATTTTGACTCCATCGGCCACATAGGGATAGAATTTGGCTTTACTGGTCACTTCACCCTTTAAAATCCGTAAATCACCGTTCTTGGCCGTCGCGCCTCTGATAATTCCACTGCGGAATATCATAAAACCAGCCATTGCTATTACTACCAGTCCCATAATTTTAATCCCGTTCGCCCAGCCTTTCTTAGAAGCGGTCTTGGTTGTATTAACCCCCGGTTGATTGGCCATCCATTTTTCTCCCTTCAAAACTAATTATTTTGTTACAGATACAATTAATGGTAAACATTTAATATAATGTTACGCAACGGATTATAACAACTTAATATGAAGATTTTATGAAGAACGGCATGTTTAGACTAGTCCATCTTTTTCAAAAGATGAACCATAATAAAATGTTTACCAATAGTCCACATTAAGGAGTAAAAAAAAGAATCCTCCAAAAATGGGATCCTTTTTCTGTTGCCAACAGTTAGTCTGGTGGGAAATTTTACATGCTTACCATTTCCCGGCATTCATTGGCGCAGTTACGGCATTCATCCGCACATTTCCGGCAATGGGCATCTTTGAACATATCGCACTCGGCGGCGCAGGCATCACAGATATCGACGCATACCCCGCAAAGCTGTTTGGAAAATTGACTGTTCCCGGCCATAAACTGCGAGACGATGGCGCAAATTTGGGAACAGTCTCTAAGCAGAGACAAACATTTAGCCCGGCCTTTAACATCCGCTTCCTTTAGACAGGAATCGAAGCACTCTTCGCATACTTGCATACAACGGTTGCATTCGTCAATGCACTTTTGGTATTTGGTTACCGACGTTTCCAC
>JBLNCU010000050.1:0-5489 GCA_050260935.1 Bacillota bacterium | reverse complement strand
TGATGCCGATCCAATTCAATTTGACCATCCGGTTGGCGGCCTTAACCAGATATTTAAACTCGGGATCGGTACTGACAATGTTTTCCCGGCTGATTTTGTCATAATACTCCAGCGCCTTTTGAAAACAACCCATTTTTTCATGGATTAAACCGGCATAGAAGTAGACTTCGGCAAATTTCTCCTCATGCTTTTTGACCATGTTCAGACAATTCTCGATAGCGTCGAGGGCGGCCGGATAGTCCTTCCGGCCCAGCGCCTGCCTGGCCAATCCCAAATAGGACTCTTTGTATATCTTCACATAGGGCATCAACCCGTCGGGATCGATCTCCCAGAAGGAGAATTCGGTGTCTTTGATAATTGACACCGCCTTTTCATGCTGGCCGGTGTAATTTAGCATGTCGATCCAAACCCGGATGCAGGGCTCGGTTTTCTCCGGGAACTTTTCCAAAGATTCCAGCAGCCCTTGCAACTTGTCTTGTAGATTCAATTCTTTATAAGCAGTATACAGTAAATAATAGAACTCATCATTAAAAGGCTTCTTGGGCAACCCTTTCTCCGCCAGCTGACATACACGCGGATAATCCTTGGCGAATTTTTGATAATAGTAAGCCAAATTCCGGTAGAGTACCGAATAATCGAAGTCTTTCTCCGCCAATTCATTCCAGTATTTTAGGGCCAGATCGAAGTTCTCATTCCGGTACTGCATCAATCCGTATAGGTATTTAGCCTTATCGGAACGGTCCAGGATAGATTCGAGGGCCTGAAGGTCGATCCGGTGATTGGGGAAGTTGTAGTCCAACGGCAGGCTTTCAACCGCAGCCGCCAATCGCGTGCACTGATCCGGACTCTGACGGTCCAGATAGTAATACTTGTATGCTTTGAGAAGCGGGGCCGCGTTCTCCTGTTTTTCATAGGATTCTATTATGGAGAGGCACTCTTTCCAATCCCGGAGCTGATCAAAGAAGTCCAGCAATTCGTAGACGTTTTGTTTCTGTTGGAAGATTAACGCCGAATATCCGGTAGTGTTTCTAATTTGGTCCAGAAGGTACATTCCTATGTAATCAATGGGATTATCCCGGAGGTAACCTTCTAAAACCTCTACGGCGGCCTCTTTTTTCCCGATCCGGCTTAAAATGTAAGCATACAATAAGAAGCTCTTAAAATGGGACGGCGCGTATTTAATTGAATAAGCCAATTTTTCAAGCGCGCTTTGATACTCCCGGTTCAGGGTATGATATAAAGCGGTAAAATAGGAAGCCGCGGCGAAGAGAGGCGATGAATTGGGCACTTTAAAGAGATGCTTCACCGCTTTCAACTGTTGCCCGTTATGCCATAACGCCAACGCGTAATAAAAGACCAGTTCCACGTCTTCGTAATTGCCGGTGATGATCTTTTCCAGCGTACCCAAGGCTTTGGCGTAATCCCGTTTTTTCATAAAACAAACAGCCCGCCGAAGATAAGCCTGAATATATTCCGGGTTATTATCAATAATTTGGTTATACAGTTCGATAGCCTTGTTGTAATGGCGCCGTTTCTCAAGATCAATGGCTTTGGCGATGTTGGATTCCCGCTTCTCATCGCTGCTGATATATTCTTCCCTGTCGATCATTTCGAGAGCCTCATCATTGTCGAGAATGGTCTCTTGAAGCAGGATCTCCCCCCCGCAAAGCAAACTGAATTTAATATCCTCATCCATCCATTCCAGTTTAAAGGGGACCGTTATTTGAGCGCTGTTTATTGGGTTTAAACTGACGGTTCTTTGAAACAATTGATTATCCCCAACAATCAACCGGAAGTCGGCATCCGGAAAATCAGCGGTGCCCAGTAGCTTAAAATGGATAGCGTCACCCTTAATTTCGTAAGAAGCGATAACATCTTTACTGGCCGCGCAAAGGGGGCCGTTGTTGCTCGCATGCAACCAATACTCCTTATACTCCAAATGGGTGTGCGGATCAATGAAATTAAACTGGTTCTGAGTCTCAACCGCCCCGGTTTGCATCTCGACATAACCGCTGCCGTCCTCAGCCAAACGTTTGCACCAATTGCGCCCGGCGGTAGCGCTCCCCCAAGACCAAGCCTTTTTCCCCGGGACCAACCGGTAATCGGCGACATGGACAATTCCGGCATCGGCATTCCAATCATATAAACCCATATAATCTTTTAAAACCTCGCTGCCGAACGGTAAAGTATAAGCTTTCATGGTGTCGAGGAACCGCAGATCGGTTCCGTATTTCCCAAATGGCCAAAGATGCTTGGTCCGGGCCTCCTCATCAAAATGCCAAAGGTTGGGATAACGGTACTCTAGTCCTTGAACCTCATGTTCGGCGCTGGTTGACCATACATAATAAGAATCGTTATAATCGTTTGGATTATAAATCCGGACAGTCTCTTCAATATAAGCCTTTCCAGGATAAAGCCGCAGCTCTACAGTGAACCGTTGCCAGGAAATCATGTCGGTATCGCTTATAATAATGGCAGCCGATCCGTCCTCGTATTCCTGGAAAACCGTGTCTGTGTAGTCGGTGGCCGAAGGCCGGTGCCCCCGGTTGGGAAAATTAAATTCGATGCCGCCGGAGGTCCAGGCGCCGGTGCACCCGATTAACTGCGGTTTTACAACCGGATTGCAATAGAAAATATCCCGGTTGCTCCGTTTATCAAAAGCCGAGTATAACTTACCGCCCAGATCCGGCAGGACAGCCAGGTGAAAATAGTCATTTTCCAGGCAGTACAAATTATAATCTATGTTTTTGACTTCTTTGGTTAAATTGTTTTTCAAGGGGTAGGGATAAAAAAGTAAACTCCCTAAAAATTCACTGATAAAGGGGTTGATATCCGCTTTCCCGACTAAATAAGTCTTGATAGTTTTTTTGGTTTGATAGGCTTTTACCTTTTCCATTGTAAATCCTCCTTTCGACTTTTGGTATATTAAAAAAGTGGCGCTGTTTTCAAGTGCCACGTATTTCTGTAGCCAATGGTTTTATGCTTGCATCATAATGGCAGTGAAATTACTCTATCCTCAGCGATCGAACGCTCGGCCGCCAACATTATTTCCACCGCTCTCCGTCCGTTTTCGCCTCCGGATAAAGGCTCCCGGTCATAAAGGATGCAGTCGAAGAAGTGTTCGACCTCGGCCTTTAAAGCCCCGTTTATTTTGCCGTGCATCTTCGGCCAATGGCGGGTATCGGGAAACTTCCAGCCTTCACGGTTGCATCCGTAGAGATCCATCGGTGTCAGGTTGATGTTTAGCGCCCCTTCAGTGCCGATCACGTTCATCCGCACGTCGCCGAACCCACCCCAACTACTTGGTTGCTGCCATTTGGCCCATTCCTCAGGCAGGCACCAGCCGACTTCTTCAATACCAAGGGCTCCGTCGGCAAATTCGATCATTACCCAGGCGACATCATAGACACCAAGCTCTTCCTGAACCCGGCCCTTGATTGCCCTGGCAAAAACCGATTTTACCGGCATCGGATGATACCAGAGGAATTGATCAAAATCATGCACCCCGATATAGGTCAGGGGGGAGATTCTCCCTTTAAGCCGCCGGGCTTCATCAATAGTGGCAACCCGCCGGGCATAAGCCGAACGGAATTTCCCGATGCTTCCTTCGTCAATCGCCGACTTGATCATGGCGTAAGTTTGTTCGAATCTCAGAATGTGGCCGGTCATTAATTTAAGGCCGGCGGCTTTAGCCGCTTTAATAATAGCATCGGCATCTTCCAGCGAGACCGCCAGCGGCTTTTCCACGAAAAGGTTGGCCCCGGCTTTGATAGCGGCCAAAGCCGGCTCCCGGTGAAAAACTTCAGGAGTGGCGATGAAGACCGCTTCCGGCTTCTCTTTCGCCAGCATTTCTTCGGGGCTGGCATAGGCGTTACCGCCGCATTTCTCCACCAAAGTCCGGGCTTGTTTGATATCAACATCCACTGCGCCCACACACTGGGTATAAGGCAACTCGCTAGCGGCTTCCGCAATTATTTGTCCCATAAATCCCGAGCCGACAACCGCAAAGGTAATATTTTTCATAGTTACCCCCCTGTCACTTGCCGCCGAGCCAGCTTATAGCCTGGCGCCAGAACTGGCCGTAATATTCCCACGGTTGAAAGTATTCGGCCCAATGAGGCGAGCAATCGCTGGCAAAAGCCATGGCCCGGCCCTTGCCAAATTGCCAGGTTACAATCAACGGGCTTTCATCTTCACCCTCACCAATAGTGGCGATTACATCCGCGCCTTCTTTGGGGATAATTTTATTAAAACCTTCAAACACCGGAGCTTCTTTCCAAGGGATCCCCTTAACAATTGGATGATCGGCTTTTTTAATATTCACATTAACGCCTTCCGGAGTTTCGACCCGGTCGTCCACACCTTTTAGACAGTTGACGGGCAAGGCTTCCTCAACCGGAGTGTCATAATACCCGCCGTGACCGAAACGGCCGCTGAACGACGTCCACCCGCCAATCATTAACAACCCTCCGCCCTGACGGGTAAACTCGCGGATTGCTTTCAGGCGATTGGTGCGTGGTAAGGGCGTTCCCGCTACCCAAAACGGATAAAGCGATAAAACCTCACACTCACAATCACTTATAATTACCACATCATATTTGGAAAGTTCCTCTACTGTCCTGGGAAAGTCGGAAATGGCTTGTTCATTTGTCATATGGGTTACTTCATTGCCCCCGGCTTTCAGAGCGTCGATTAGAGGCTGGCCCCAGATGTGATGGGAAAAACCTTTTACCTCCAGATTAAAAGGAGAAGCGACAAACAGGGGTCCGATTTTCGAACAGGCATCTCCAGCATACAATACTTTCATCGTTAAGTACCTCCTTATTAATTTTTTGTTTTTTTATTTGACAGCGCCGATCCGGTTTCACCGGACAGGATTAATCAGAAATAAAGCATAGAAAATCAACGAATCGTAACGGTGGAGGATAACCCTTCAGTAAGCCATTTCCGCATCACCACCGCCAGGATCAAAGGCGGAATCATTGCCAGGGTAACACATACCGAGATCAGGGAATATGACACGTCCGGATTTCCGGAGATTGAGGCAATAATAACCGGACCTGTCTGTGATTGAATGGTTTGAGTCAAAAACCTGGCAAAGACAAACTCGTTATATGAAGTCATAAAAGCAAACGCCGCCGCTGTTATTAAGGCCGGCACGGTTAACGGCATTACGATCCTTACCAGTGATTGAAAAGAGCTGCACCCGTCAACCCGGCTGGACTCCTCGATTTCCAGCGGCACATTGGTGATATACAAAGTTAAAAACCAAATGGTCAGCGGCAAGGTTAAGGCGGTATTGACCAATATCAACGAGAGTTGGGTATCGAGCAGATGTAAATTTTGAATGATTACATAATAAGGTATAGCTATGGCCATCACCGGCATTAACCGGCTTCCCAGAATAAAATTGAATGACGCCGTCCCACCTTTGAATTTCCGCCTGGCGAAGGTATAAGCCGCTAAAACTCCTAAAACCAGATTTACGA
>JBLNCU010000049.1:0-29592 GCA_050260935.1 Bacillota bacterium | reverse complement strand
CGAGCCGACTAATAAGATAAAGTTCACCAGGTTGGGGCGGGTTTTCATCTTTTCTCCTCCATATAGGTATTTGCAATACGGCTTAATTCAAGATTGAAATGGGAAATATACTGATCCTACTTTAGATAGGGCTTTTAACGTTTTTGTATCCCAATAAGAAAAGTGGTTGATGTAGATTGCTCATATAGGATACTATGGGGGAGGATTGTTTTCTATGCCAACGGGACCGGTTTCATTTCCCGGCAGCTTGTCCGATTTTGTTTATCGTGAAACAATTCTGGTAAATGTTGGTTAATGAGGAATTGGGAATTACTCAGGTGAGTAAAGAATACAGAAGCCGGAATCCGGAGCTAGAATTTGAACTTGAGCCAATTTAGGTTAGTAGAATTCAGAAACAGATTTGGAAGCATTAAGGGACAGGCTTCGAAGGCTCAGCCACAATCTTCCGGCTTCCAACTTCTGATTTCTGGCTTCATTTCCCGGCTTCCGGCTTCGCTTCTATTTCCTGTCGCCGGCGCCTCCTGAAATTAATAGAGCAGGAACTTATCCGAGGGAATCCCGTTAAATTGTTACTGTGATTTAAAATTCCGGCGCCGGATTTTATGTTAGACTTCACAATAATTAGGAATAAATCAAACTCTTTATGACAATAATGGTTGAAGATTTACCCGGTGAACGGCTTTTGGCATAGTTTATCCGGTTTACCAAATATTTTAAATGTAGTTGTTGCGTTATTTATGTTACCTTTATATCAAGGTATGCTCTTTTATTCTCCGCCTGTTCCGGCAAGGCCGGGGGCGGCATTTTGGAGATGATCCCGTGAAACGAAAAATCACCATGGTCTTGGTTGTTTTTATATTCTGTTCAGTAGTGGCATATGGGGCGGTTCTAACCAAAGACATGCGGCAGAAGCTGGAGAATATCAGCATGGCTTCGGTCGTTTACGACCGTCATAATCAATTAATCGGAAACTTGTATTATTACAACCGGATCTGGGTTCCGCTAACCAAGATTCCCAAGTCATTGCAAAACGCGGTTATCGCCATTGAGGACTCCCGATTTTACCAGCACAACGGGGTTGATCTGCGGGGCATAGCCCGGGCTTTCATCCGGGATATTATTCCCGGCGGAGGAGTTGAGGGCGGCAGCACCATTACTCAACAATTGGCCAAAATTGCCTTGCTTTCCCAGGAGCGGACCATTACCCGCAAGATTGAGGATATATCCTACGCCCTGGAGATCGAGAAGGTTTATACCAAGAAGGAAATACTGGAATTATATTTGAACAGTGTCTACCTGGCCCATGGAAATGCCGGAGTAGAGGCGGCGGCCCGTTATTATTTCGGTAAGTCGGCCAGCCAGTTGAATCTGGAGGAATCGGCCCTGATCGCCGGGCTCATTCAAAGCCCGGAGAATTATTCGCCCTTAAAACATCCTAAAGAGTCTAAAGAACGACGTAATGTCGTTCTGAAACGAATGTTGGATCTGAAATATATCAGCGCGGCTCAATATAAAAAAGCGGCGGCCAGCGGTTTGCATGTTGTCAGCCGGCAGGAGACCGCTTCGGTCGGGGCTTATTTCCTGGATTATGTTCGTCAGTATTTGATCTCAAATGAGAAGTTTACTGAGGAACAGTTAAGATACGGCGGTTATAAGATTTATACCACCCTGGATTTGACCGCTCAACGTGATGCTGAACATGCGATGGCGGTAGTACCTAAAGTAACCGCCAAAGTCCAACCGCAGGCGGCGTTAATTACCTTGGATCCGAGGACCGGGGAGATTTTAGCTATGGTCGGCGGTAGAGATTACAGAAAAAGCCAATACAACCGGGTCACCAAATCATACCGGCAGCCCGGTTCGGCGATCAAGCCTTTTGTTTACGCCACCGCGTTGGAGAAAGGGTTTACCGCCGCCAGCATTTTCGAGGATAAACCACTGGCCATTCCGATGCCGGACGGATCCGAATGGAAGCCGGAGAACTACGATCGCAACTACCGGGGCCGGATGACCCTGCGGGAGGCCTTAAAACAATCGATAAATACGGTAGCGGTTCAGCTGTTGCAACAGGTCGGGGTGGATAACGTGGCCGCTCAAATGGAGAAGATGGGCATTAACAGCCTGGTTAAAAGCGGCAAGTTCAATGATGTAAATCTGGCCCCCCTCGCCCTTGGCGGTTTAACCAAGGGAGTGACCCCGATGGAACTGGCGGCCTCATACACACCGTTTGCCAACGGCGGGGTTTACAGCAAACCGGTTGCCGTCAGGAAAATTACGGATCGCCACGGCAATCTGCTGAAAGAGTTTTCATTGGAAAACCGGAACGAGCCGGTGCTTTCACCGCAAGCGGCTTATATCATGACTTCAATGCTCGAGGATGTTATTAACGGAAGCGACGGCACCGGCTGGCGGGCCAAGTTGCCGGACCGGCCAGCAGCCGGAAAGACCGGCACCACCAGCGATTATACCAATGCCTGGTTTATAGGTTATACCCCCGACTTATTAACAGCGGTCTGGATCGGCAACGACCGGCAGGATCACCCGATGATTTATAAGGAAGGGAATATCGGCAGTGCCAGCGCAGCTGAGGTTTGGGGCGCTTATATGAGACAGGTCACCGCCGGAAGGCCGGTACTGGATTTCCCGGAACCGCCGGGAATAATCTGGGCAGATGTCAACCCCGACAGCGGGCAGGCGGTCCCGGGCTGGCTGGGCGGCAGCACTTATAAAGAGGTATTTAAGGCCGAGACCGTTCCGCAGAGTGCGGCCTACCGGATCTGGCGCTGGTTCTTCCCGGGGAAAAAGGACGACAGCCAGCCGGCGGAGGCCGACCCGGCCAACCAGGAGGGTAACACTCAGGATTCGGCCGGGGGAGACGGGAGTCAACCCGGACAGGCAGCGACCCCACAGCCCCAAAACTAAAATGATGGTGATTTAGACGGGTGGGATATCTATGAAAATGGGTATCCCGCCTTTTTGTGTACCGGAATATTAATGAATATATCCATTATTTGGAGTATAATATAATTACCTTAATTAAAGTCGAGGCGGATTTAGGCATGGACAAAGAATTATTGAAAGAAAAAATAATCAAGGTTTTATCTGGCACGTCGCAGGTCTGTTTCGCGTATTTGTTTGGTTCGCAAGCGCGTGGCACAGCCGGAGCCTTGAGTGATATTGATATAGCAGTCTTTTTTGATGAGCCCGCTTTTGACCAAGACCGGATTTATGGACCGGAATTTGAACTTTTGCCTTTATTGGAAAAAAACCTCGATCATCGTCCGGTCGACCTAGCGGTTTTAAATAATGCTCCGGTCTTTTTACGGTATCAGGTTTTAAAAACAGGGGAGATTTTATTCTGCCGTTCCGAGGAATCACGAATCAGGTTTCATGAAGAAACCATTCGGTTATATTTGGATTTTTTGCCTTTTAGGAAGGTTCAGAATCTCTATTTAAAGAAACGGTTAACCAATGGTACTTTCGGGAGGTGAAGCGATGCCGGATATTGGTTTGATTATGGAGAAATTAAAGGAACTCGACCTTTATCTCAAGCAATTGGAGCTCCATAAAGGGGTTACTGAAAAAGAACTGGCCGAAAATCTTGATGAATCTTGGATTGTGGAGCGGGGGCTTCATCTGTCGATCCAAGTTTTACTTGACATCGGAAATCACATTTTAGCCGGCAAGGGTATAGCTGTTGAAGGATACTCCGATATTTTCATAAAACTGGCCACTATGGGGGTTATTCCAGTTGAATTTGGGGAAAGAATTAAAGGAATGGCCGGATTCCGCAATATTCTCGTCCATGAATATGCCAGAATCGATTTAAAAAAGCTGGTTAAGGTCCTTAATGAAGGATTGGACGAGATAAGGCATTTTGCTTCTTATATTATGAAATACATTGAAAACCAGTCTTAAATAACGCGTTGGAAATAAGCGCCGGGGCATAGAATAAGGCTTCGGCGCTTGTTTTCTATTTGGAAAAGTTAAAAAAACTCTGCCTAGACTGGTGTTGAATTTTTGTCCGCTGTGGGTTTTAACCCTATGGCAGCGGATTATCATGTTAAAATCAGAACTAATACTATCTTCAACAAATTATTTCAATATCTTTCATTATGGTTGACGGCTATTTTTCAAATTAAATCAGTTTACCGGATGTTGTTGATAGACGTTTAATATGTTGACGTTATTGGTAAACCGGGACTCTTAATTTAATTATTACAAATGAGATTAAATTATTCCCAAAAAAATTTTAAAACTTTGCAGGAGTTATCAATAACTTGCAGAAGTACTAATACAAATTAACAAAACAATTCAAAGCTCTAATCATAAACTCAAATGATTTTAAAAATAGGCTAAGGGGGTTTCGTATTGCAAGGCAATCAAGATTCAATTATACCTGCGGAAAGGCGTAAAAGAATTCTCGAATACATTCAAGAAAACCGAAGCGCCAAAATAGAAGAACTGGCCTTGATTCTGGATGTGTCTGAAGCCACGGTAAGACGTGATTTAGCTGTCTTGGACGCCGAAGGACTGGTCAATAGAACACATGGTGGAGCTGTGCTGCCGGAAGTAAGCACTGCCTTTGAGTTGCTCTACCCGGAGAAACGAATGCTTTTTCCTGACGAGAAACGTCAGATCGGGATAAAGGCGGCTTCGATGGTTGCCGATGGGGAGACTTTAATTTTGGATTCAGGTTCAACTACTTATGAAATTGCGAAAAACCTTACGGGGCATAAGAATCTTACCATCATAACCTATGATTTGTTTATTGCCAGCAATATATCATATGATCCCTCAACTACGGTAATAGTTACCGGCGGAGTGCGACGCGAGGGTTTTAATATAGTAATAGGCCCGTTAGCTGAGGATTTTCTACGCCAAGTTAGGGTGAACAAAGCCTTTTTAGGAGTCGATGCGGTTAATGTCAATTATGGAGTCACGAATGCCACATTTATCGAGGTTTCAATAAAACGTCTCATCATTGAGTCGGCCAGTGAGGTTATTTTGGCAGCCGATCATTCGAAATTTGGAAAAGTAGCGCTGGCCAAGGTTTGCGATTTAAACCGGATTCATCATATAATTACCGATTCGGGAATTGATGAAGCTATTCTTCAAGAACTGCAACGTTCGGGTATTGCGACAAGTGTGGTAAAACCATAATTTATACATCAATAAAGGAGAAGATTAAAATGAACTGGCTAGAAGAAGTATTAGGAACCGAGAAACCAATTATTGGAATGTGCCATTTTCAAGCCTTGCCTGGAGATCCCGCTTATGATAAACAGGGGGGAATGAAAGAGGTAGTAAAAAAAGCCCGCCTTGATTTTTTAGCGCTCCAAGAAGGTGGAATAGACGCTGTGATGTTTTCGAATGAATTTAGTCTCCCTTATCTCACTAAAGTTCCTACCGAAACAGTGGCTGCTATGGCTAGAATTATTGGCGAACTGATACCGGAGATTAAAGTACCTTTCGGGGTTAACGTTTTATGGGATCCAAGAGCCTCTTTGGATTTGGCTGTAGCTACCGGAGCCCGGTTTGTGCGGGAAATTTTTACCGGGGTATATGCCAGCGATTTTGGTTTATGGAATACTAACTGCGGGGAAGTTATCCGCCACCAACATGCGATTGGAGCCGAGAATGTTAAGCTATTGTTTAACATCGTTCCGGAAGCCGCCAAATATCTAAGTGATCGTAATATTGCCGATATAGCCCGGTCAACTGTTTTTAATAACCGTCCCGATGCGATCTGTGTATCTGGATTAACTGCGGGAAGTGAAACTTCTTTATCCACATTAAAGGTGGTCAAAGAAACAGTTCCCAATACAATAGTTTTTGCTAATACAGGAGTTAAAATCGATAATGTCAAACAACAACTAGAAATTGCCGATGGGGCTGTAGTTGGCACCACATTTAAAGTTGACGGGATTTTTGAGAACCCGGTGGATAAAAAGCGGGTCCGGGAATTTATGGACCATGTACGCTCCTTCCGAAGCAGTCTCTGAAATTAAAACCATGCGGTAATTATATTATCTAAATATCCGAATAATTAACCGGTGAGCATTTGATATATTATGCTAAAATGTGATATGTTTTGTTAATTTGAGTTGAAACAGCAGTGAGCTTTAGTTTGGAAAAGGGGGAACATTATGGCCGGACCATTGTTAATTGGAATTGACATTGGCACGACTTCCGTAAAAGGGACGTTAATTGATACTTTTGGAAACATTTTAGCCGAATCGTCCCGGCCCCATGATCTGCTTTCACCCCAAAATGGGTGGGCAGAAGAGAGAGCCGAGATTTGGTGGCAAAACACACTGGAAGTTTTGAAAGTTCTTGCCGGTAAGCAACAGGAGGTTGATGGTAGAGTTAAAGCCATTTCAACCAGTGGAATGGTCCCGGCCTTGGTTATCCTGGATGAGAACGGGAATCCTTTACGAAATTCAATCCAGCAAAATGACGCCCGCACCCATTCCGAGATTATTTATTTAAAGGATAGATTTGATGAGGCCAAGTTCTTTGAGGCCACCGGGGGAAGCATCAACCAGCAAAATATTCCGCCCAGGTTGCTTTGGCTGCGGAAGCATGAACCGGAAGTAATGCAAAAAGCCAAGACTTTTTTGGGCTCATATGATTATATAGCCTATAAGCTTACGGGTAAATTTAGCCTCGAACGTAACTGGGCTTTGGAAAGCGGGATGTATGATATCCGCAATGAGGGGTGGCTTCCTTGGGTATTGAAAGAAGCTGGAATTACCGAAACGATGCTTCCACCGGTAATGGCGCCCGGGGAACGCCTAGGGGAATTACTGCCGGGTCTTAGCCGGGAACTTGGATTTGATCCGGATGTTTTAGTAGCGGTGGGTTCCGGCGATCATGTCGCCTCGGCTTTTTCTGCCGGGGTTAAAGAAGATGGCGATGTGCTTCTTAAATTTGGGGGAGCGGGCGATATCCTTATCGGTAGTAAGCGTCTGACCGCTGATCCGAGAATTTTTTTGGATTACCACTTGATTCCCGGCCAGTATTTACTGAATGGATGCATGGCTTCTTCAGGATCATTGGTGAAGTGGTTTGCCCGGACTTTTTTTGCCGAGCAGATTGATGCTTATGAGAAAGAAGGCAAAAACTATTATGCCTATTTGGACCACTTGGCGGAGTCTGTTGCTCCCGGCTCGGAAGGAGTTATAACATTACCTTATTTTGTCGGGGAAAAAACGCCGATTATGGATGCAAATGCCCGGGGAGTTTTCTTTGGCTTATCTTTGCATCATAGAGCCGAGCATTTGTACCGTTCAGTTTTGGAAGCGGTGGGATATGGGTTTTATCATCACATTACCGTCTTCCGGGAGATGGGGCTTAATCCGACGCGGTATTACATGTGTAACGGCGGCTCCAAGAGTAAACTCTGGCGCCAGGTGGTAACCGATATTGTCGGAAAGGAGGTAGAGTTCATTTCAAATCATCCTGGTTCTTCGCTCGGTGCTGCTTTTTTAGCGGGGAAATCAATTGGGGCTTTCAGATCCTGGGATGATGTATCATTATATACTAAAAATCGTATTAAGATGATACCGAACATGAAAAGTAACCAAGTATATATGCACTATTTCGAAGTATACCGCAACATATATGAACATCTTAAAGAAGATTTCCAGGTATTAAACCAAATAGCCAATAATTGAAACGGTATTAGTTTGTCGAATCCAAAACTGATAAAAAAGGGTGAGTATTTTATGACTGGAAAAATGAAAGCGGCGGTATTTTATGGGCCAAGAAATATTCAGATTACTGATATGCCTATACCTGTACCAAACTCTAATGAGCTTTTGATAAAAGTTAAGTATACCGGGATCTGCGGGTCGGATTTACATGTTTACAAAGGGACAAGCCCTGAGCCAATGGCCGCTAATCCTGTATTGGGACATGAATTAGGCGGTGAGGTTGTAGAGACTGGAAAAGATGTCTCCGGTTTTAAACCGGGAGATAGAGTCGGAGTTGAACCATTAATCGGTTGCGGCAGGTGCGGTTACTGTGCTGAAGGTAAGTATCACTTATGTTCCAAGCTTGAGTTGATTGGCATGGAGCGTAAAGGCGGCTTTGCGGAATATGTAGTCGTTCCAAAGGATAAAGCATATATCCTTCCTGAATTTATAAGTTATCAAGAGGCTGCGTTACTTGATTCGCTTGCTGTAGGGGTGCACACCATTAACCGGACAGCCGTTACAATTGGTTCTACTGCTGTACTCTTTGGATGTGGAACAATGGGATTATTATTGCTGCAACTAGTCCGGATAGCCGGCGCTAACCGGATTTTTGCGGTAGATTTAAATGATGCTCATCTGGCAATTGCTCGTGAAGTCGGCGCCACTGAAACAATAAATCCCCGGCATAAAGATCCGGTTAAATATATACTTGACGCCACTTCCAATTCCGGTGTAGATTTTACTTTTGAATCAGTAGGCGGAACCGCTCCAACTTTTGTTCAATCGCTTGAGGTTATTCGGAAAGGAGGTACTATGTCTTTCCAAGGCATTTTCTCGGAAGAAATGCCTGTAAGTCTTTGGAAAATACTATCTAAGGAGGTGAATATCTTACCTGCTTGGAGTTACGCTCGGTGGGGCAATGTTTCGGAATATGCATTAGCCTTAAACATTATGGCTTCCGATAAAATAATTACAAAGCCTATACTTTCTAAGGAATTTTCATTACTAGAAATTTCCAATGCGTTTGAAGATGCCCTTAAAGGTAACTCTATAAAAACATTGATTAATTGCAGTATAAACTAGTTATCAAATTATGGGGAGGATGAAGATGAAGATGGTTAGGAAACCTTTATTTATTCTAAGTGTATTACTTATTATTATAACAATTATCCCGATTAGCGCCGCTTCTAATGACATAAAAATATGGAAACAGTTTTCCGGCACAAATTTAACTTTTATTATGAATGAACATCCATATACTGAAGCGTTGCAACCATTACTTCCTGAATTTGAAAAATTAACCGGCATTAAGGTAAAATTCGAAGTATATCCGGAAGCGGAATTTTTGAAGAAAAAATTACTGGATGTATCATCCGGTATAGGCCAGTATGACGGCGGAATGATGGCTGATGAAATGCCGGCTTATGTTCAAGGTAAATTCGTGGAACCTTTGGATAAATACTTTAATAATCCGAAACTGATTGATAAAAAATGGTTTGATATGGAAGACGTATCTCTCAAAGGACGCCAATGGCTCAGTTTAAATAATAAATTATACGGTATGCCGGTTACTTTTGAAGGGGTAATTATGTTTTACCGTAAAGATCTTTTTACTGAAAACCATGTTTCGGTGCCTCAAACTTACGAAGAATTGCTAAACGCAGCTAAAAAGTTAAATAACCCTCCTCAGCGTTATGGAATTGTAATGAGGGGGTCACGCGAACCCGGCCAAAATGTTTATCCCTGGGCATCTTTCTTCCGTTCTTACGGTGGCGAATGGTTTGATAAAAAAGGAAAAGTAGCCTTTGACAATAAAAAGGGCGTCGCCGCCTTGGATATGTATGTAAAATTGTTAAAAAACTACGGACCTCCCGGAGCGGCAAATTATGGCTGGTATGAGGCCACTTCAGACTTTATGCAGGGAAAAGCTGCCATTTTTATCGATGCCTCCATTTTTGCATCAATGTTGGAGGACCCTCAAAAGTCAACAGTTTCAAAAAAGATTGGTTATGCTCAAATCCCGGCCGGTCCCACCGGTATTCGGAAAACTAATCTTTGGTATTGGTCGCTGGCAATCAGTTCATTATCTAAACATAAAGAAGCAGCAGCCCAATTCATCGCTTGGGCATCAAGCAAAGATATTTGTTTAAAAGTGGCCGCCGCCTCCGGCGGTTCCGCCAGGGCATCCGTATGGGAACAAGAATCATTCCAAAAGTCCGCCGATCTGCCTAAGGAATGGTTTAAAGCTTCACTAGACGCCATGGAAGTCGTGGATCCCGATTGCCAACCGAAAATGAAGGAATGGTGGGAGTTTCAGAATTATGTCGGTATAGCTATTTCTGAGGCGATTGCCGGATCATCAACCCCGGAGCAGGCGTTAAAAAGCGCCGCTGAAAAGACCCAGAATTTATTGAAGAAAAAATAAAAGGAACCTTTGGAATTAGAAGACACTATAGTTGACGGATGTTTTAATTCCCATCCGTCAACTATAGTTTAAATTTCCAGTGAGAGGAACCTGTGAAATGTTGAACAAGAAATCGGTATTCCCTTATTTATTAATGGCTCCGGCAGTAGCATTGCTCATCGCCATAACGATATACCCAATTGTAACCAATGTATTTAACAGTCTTTTTAATTATAATCTAATGGATCCCTTTGGGCACAGTTTTGCCGGTTTTGGTAATTATTTAAAAGCGATTCTCGATATATCCTTTTGGCATTCTTTAGGTTTATCGATATATTTTACCGTTGTTGTAGTGATATTGGAAACGATTTTAGGTTTTATTTTAGCATTATTATTAGCTGAAGAATTCCGAGGCCGGAAATTTTTCCGGACAATTATCATGATGCCGTTAATTTTAACACCGGTGGCTTTTTCGTTCGGTTGGCGCATGATGTATCATCCAAATATAGGCGTAATTAACTTTTTCCTTAATAAATTCGGTATTGCCTCAGTAAATTGGCTGGCAAATCCTTATTTAGCGATGATTTCATTAATAATTATCGATGTCTGGCAATGTACCCCGTTTATGATGTTAATAATTTTAGCCGGCATAACATCATTACCGGTTGAACCTTTTGAAGCGGCTAAAGTGGATGGCGCGACAGGAATTCAAATGTTTTGGAGAGTAACAATCCCTCTATTAAAACCGGTTTTTATAATAGCTATTTTATTTAGGGCATTAGATGCATTTAAAACATTTGATATTTTTATGACAATGACCGGTGGGGGCCCCGGAGCTTCTACCGAGGTCTTAAATTTATATACTTACTTGAATTCATTTAGATTTTTAAATATAGGTTATGCTTCTGCCTTGGCCGTTTTAATGTTGTTGATCTCTTTCGCCTTGGGAATAATACTGATCCGTATCGGTGACTATAAATAATTTTATAAAGAGGGATAAGAAAATGGAAATGGCGACATCCCGGATTAAAATTTACTTTTCAAAGAAAGAAAGAAAGGCCCACTTATTATTAATTGGGAGACGATGTATACTGTTATTTTTTACTTTAGTTGCTTTGTTTCCGATTTATTGGTTACTGCTTACTTCATTCAAATCACCGGTAGATGCAAACGCGTATCCGCCGAAGTTTTTATTTAAACCGATATTTAGTAATTACATTGATGTTTTTTCCAAAAGGGATTTTTTGTTATTTTTTAACAATAGCTTAATAGTCGCAGTATGTTCCTCAGCTCTGGCATTAATATGTGGGGTTCCAGCAGCTTACAGCATGTCAAGGTTTAAATTTATGGGAAGCAAATTCTTTGGATTATGGATACTTATTACCTACATGTTTCCTCCAGTTGTCTCTTTAATTCCATTTTACCTGTTTTTTGCCAGGTTTCATTTATTGGATACATTATTCGCCGTGATTGTCATGCATGTTACCATAGTAATTGCTTTAGTAACATGGATGATGCGCGGGTTTTTTCAGGACATACCCATAGAACTTGAAGAAGCGGCGTTAGTTGATGGATGTACGCCGATTACCAGTTTTTTTAGGATTGTGGTACCGATTACAATTACCGGCATTATGGCAACAGCCATTTTATCCTTTATAACTTCCTGGAATGAATTACTTTTTGCGATTACAATTACGGGCGAGCATTCAAAAACTGCGCCCGCGGGAATATATAATTTTATCTCCTATCGAGAAATACTGTGGGGACCGCTTGCCGCTTCATCGATGATAGTGTTACTGCCTGTCCTGGTGTTTTTCTGGTTTGCCCAAGATAAATTAATCCGGGGAATGACTTTTGGGGCAATTAAATAGTATTAGTTGGTTATCTGTAAAAATACAGTTTATAGATTCGATTTGTGATTCTTATCCTTTTTCAATATCTGAAGAATGAGGGGACAACCTTATGAACCGGGATCTTAAGATAAAAAAGGTGCTAGCTGTAGAGGCTGCCAGGGAAGCCGGTAACCTTTTGTGCAAATTTAGAAAAGATTTACGGATTGAAGAGAAAGGTAAATGGAATTGGGTTACTAATGCGGATAGGGAGTCGGAAAGATTGATAACCCAATTAATTAAAAGTTTTTTCCCCGATGATTTTATCTTCGGGGAAGAAGGGGCGGCGAGAGGTGTAGAAGCTTTACAAAGTTTAGATCAGCTTTGGATTGTCGACCCGCTAGACGGCACCAATAATTATGTCCAAGGATTTAATTATTTTGGGGTTTCCATAGCTTATTGGGATAAAGGGATTCCAATGCTCGGAGTTGTTTTCGTCCCCGCCATGAATGAATTGTTTGTCGCCGCCCGCGGTGAGGGCGCTTTTTACAACCATGAACAAGTTAATGTATCGGGAAGGAACGATTTTAATGAGGCTTTTATCGGGACGGGGATCCCTTACGAACCGGACTCCGATGGAAATATAAATAATGATCATGTTGGGAATTTCCTGTTAAAAACGCACAACCTCCGGTGTATGGGAGCGGCGGCCTTGGACTTGGCGTATGTCGCTTCGGGACGTTTAGATGGTTTTTGGGAATATGGGCTGGCTCCGTGGGATGTTGCGGCAGGAATTTTGCTGGTGGAGGAAGCAGGGGGAACGGTGACGAATTTCATCGGGGGCCCGGTTGATATTTTCTCCGGAAAAATTGTGGCTTCAAATAAGCTTATTCATTCAAAGATGCTGGAAGTGCTTTCGTTGGGAAAGACCGGTATGGGGAATGCCTAGCCAAATATATTATTAACCGCGAATGCCCGCTAGTCGTCTGCGGTTCTCATTTTACTAGGCCAAAAGCCGGCCACACAGATTTATTAACAGAATTGAAATCAGGAAATTCGTGTTCCGAATCAGGAATTTTCTCTCTTTTTTAGGATTTAGGGAAGTTGATTCCGTTTGTGCAGGGTATTCCGGCTTTAAAATGAACGAAGCGTTGCTGCCCCTCAAGAATGAGGAAGGGACCCGGATTTCCAGCAAATCGCCGGCTTTTCATCTGGTCATGGATGGCCAACTCTAAGTGGGGGATATTATTACGGTTAAGGCCTGAGTATAGCTCCCCAGCCGGGGATCTTGAAATCAAACCCGGAATGTGTTAATTAGTAAATGGAAATATAGAATCAGGAGTAACCAAATTGCGGCTCGATCGTTTCTTGGCCAATATGGGTTGCGGCAGCCGGAGCGAGGTTAAAAAGTTTATCCGCTCCGGCAAAGTAGCCGTCAATCAACAAATTATCAAGGATGAGGGCTTTCAAGTGGCCGAAAGCCGGGATCAGGTGGTTTACAACGGGGAATTAGTTCATTATCAACAATTTATCTACCTGATGCTCAATAAACCCGCCGGAGTAGTCTCGGCCACCGAGGATCCGAAGGAACGCACAGTATTGGATCTTCTCGATTTTAAGGATCGCCGGAAGGATATTTTTCCGGTCGGGCGCTTGGATAAGGATACCGAAGGTCTGTTGCTGCTTACCGACGACGGGGAACTGGGCCATCGGTTGCTGGCTCCGAAGAAGCATGTTCCAAAGAGGTATTTTGCCAAGGTTGACGGGGAAATCACCGTCGGCGATTTCCAGGCCTTTCAAGAAGGCATCCTCCTGGATGACGGTTACCGGACTTTGCCGGCGGAACTACGCTTGTTGAAAAATGGCGACCCCAACGAAGTAACGGTAATCATTCATGAAGGTAAGTTTCACCAGATAAAGCGGATGTTCCAAGCCCTCGGGAAAAGGGTTCTTTATTTAAAAAGGGAGGCAATGGGTAAGTTGGAGCTTGATCCGGATCTTGGGCCGGGGGAGTACCGCCAATTGACCGCGAAAGAGGTTGCGGTTTTAAGGGACAGCATTTAACTACTCCGCTTAAAAGCTTCCGGGCTCCAAAAAACCATCATTCCGATGAACAATAGAGATATTATAGCCCCCAACCCCATGGCCGGAGGAGCTCCCCAGAGATTGGCGGCCCAACCGCTTAAGAAACTGCCGAAGGGGGTAAACCCCGAAAAAACCAATGTATAAATGCTCATCACCCGCCCCCTTAGGTTGTCGGGGGAATGTACCTGGATCAGCGAATTGGTGGTGGTGGTATAGGCAATCATTGAAAACCCAACTAAGGAAAGTAGTAAGTAAGCCAATAGATGGCTTTTAACCGGCACTAGCAGCAATTCAAATACGCAAAGAGCCGAGGAGGCCACTACCAGCGTACCGACCTTGGGGGTCCGGCGGTAGCTGCCCGCGGCCAGAATGATTGAACCGACGACGGCGCCGATCCCATTGGCGGCCATTAGAAGCCCAAAACCCTGGGCCCCAATTTTAAAGACATTCCGGGCGTAAAGCGGGATCAGCACATTAAAGTTCAAAGCGAAAATGTTGATGACCGCCATTAACAGCACGGCCGCAAAAATTACCGGAGTCCGGTACACATAACGAAGCCCTTCCTTAATTTCCGGTAAAACCCCGGGCCTTTCCTGAGGGGAAATGATGGAAGGCCGGTTGACAAAGCGAATCATGATAATTCCGCCGATAACCGGAATAAAGCTGAAGGCGTTTAAATAAAAACAAAGGCCCATACCGAGCTTGGCGATGACGAAGCCGGCTACCGATGGGCCCAGGATGCGGGCGGCATTGAAGATTGAGGAGTTTAAGATGATGGCGTTCATCAGATCCTGTTTTCCGACCAACTCAATCATAAACGCCTGGCGGGTAGGCATGTCCAGGGTATTGGTCATTCCCAGCAAAGTGGCGATCACTAAAACATGCCAAAGCACAACCGTATGAAACTGGACGTCCAAGGCCAGGGTAAAGGCGAGAATGGCCGAGAATGTCTGGGTAAAGATTAACATTTTTTGTTTTGGCAAACGATCCACCAGGGTCCCGGCAAATAGCGAAAACACTAACATCGGCAGGAACTGAAGGGCGCTTACCACTCCCAGCCAGAAGGCGGACTTGGTGAGCTCCAATACCAGCCAGGACTGGGCAACATTCTGCATCCAGGTGCCGATGAGGGATACGGCCTGCCCGGTCCAGAAAAGCCGGAAATTACGGTGCTTTAGGGCGGCGAAGGTCTGTTGTAGCGTATGGTTGTTTTTGGGTTCATCCACGGGAATTCTCCTCGTAACTAGGCATTTAAGAGTATTTCCCCTCGCTCTATGGACCATGTTGGCGGTATCTCTTAGGGTACCGTTTTTAAGATAAGGTATACAATTAGACTACTGCAAATTTAAGCGAGTTGTTAAATAAAAAATGTTAAAATAATACAATAGGGAATCCTCTAAAAGAAAAATGCCCACCTTAAGGTGGGTTTAGGTTTTACCAAATTACACGTTAAACATGAACTTTTCTTGCTTTTCAATGCTTATTTTGTATTATGCCTGGATATTAAATGCGCCTTGGTGTTAGATAGCTTTTTCATTAGATTCCGCAGTGCGAATCCTAATGACTTCGTCGATGGTGGTAATAAAGATTTTGCCATCTCCGGCGGCCCCAGTCTGGCTTATTTGGCTGATAATATCGGTAACCTTTTGACAATCATGGTCGTTGACCACCATCATAATCATCTTCTTGGGGAGCAGGTCGATCCGGTAATCGCCGACCCGCCAGCGTAGAGAGATGCCGCCCTGGACTCCGCGTCCTTTCACATCAAAAACCGTCATCCCGATAAAGCCGGCCGCTTCCAAGGCGGTCCGAATCTCCGGGAATTTTTCCTCGCGAACGATTGCTTCTATTTTCTTCAACTAAATCCACCCCTTCTTTAATAATAGGCTTCCTCACCATGTTGGGAGATGTCCAAACCGATTTGCTCCTCGGCCGAGCTGACGCTTAAGCCCCAGATCCTGGCGACCAATTTGGCCAGGGCGAAGCTTACGATGAAACTAAAAACAATAACAACCGCAACACTGAGGATTTGGATGCCCAATTGCCCCCAGTTTCCATAGAGCAGCCCATTGGCCCCGGCCGGATTAACAGTTTTACTGGCGAAGATTCCGGTGGCGATTGCGCCCCAGGCCCCGCCCATACCGTGGCAGGCCCAGACATCCAGTGATTCATCAATCCTCCAATGGTTTCGGGCCCGGATGCAAGTTGTGGAAACGAGAGCCGCTACTATGCCAATAATTATTGCCGAGGTGGGGGAGACATACCCGGAGGCCGGAGTGATCGCCACCAATCCTACAACCGCCCCAATAGCCATACCCAGGGCGCTTGGCCGGCGATCGAACCAGTTAATGAACATCCAGGTAAGGGCGGAGGCCGCCGCCGCTGTATTGGTTACTAAAAAAGCGTTGGCGGCTATTCCGTCGGCCCTTAGGGCGCTGCCGGCATTGAAACCGAACCAGCCAAACCAGAGTAAAGCAGCGCCGATAATTGTAAAGGGAATATTATTGGGTTCCATATTCACCGAAGAAAATCCCTGGCGCTTTCTGATCACCATTGAAAAGGCCAGCGCCGCAAAACCGGCTGAAATATGCACAACCGTACCGCCGGCGAAATCCAGCGCACCGAGATTTCTCAACCAGCCGCCTATGCCCCAGACCCAGTGGGCTATTGGGTCATAGACAATAGTCGCCCAGAGAAGAGAGAAGATTAAAAAACTGCTGAATTTAATTCTTTCCACGAAAGCTCCGGTAATCAAGGCCGGTGTGATAATGGCGAACATCATCTGGAAAACCATAAAGACGGTATGAGGAATAGTCGGGGCATAGCCGGGATATATCTCCGGTCCTACTCCCCGCAAACCAGCCCAGCTTAAATTGCCGATAATTCCTTTAATACTGGGGCCGAACGCTAAACTGTACCCGAACAAAATCCATTGAATACTGATCAGGGCTAAAATGGCAAAACTGAAGATAATCGTTGATAACAGATTTTTTTTACGGACCATTCCACCATAAAATAGTCCAACAGCCGGGGTCATCAACATCACTAAAGCGGCTGCAATTAAAACCCAGGTAGTATCACCGGCACTCATCAAAACCAACCTCCTTAAGTTATGTATTTGTTAATTATTATACAAATTATAACACAAACATGACACTAATTCAACAATAAATGTTAGATCCAAGGAAAATAATTTAAATAGCTAACATATATATTACACTAATAAATTATGACAATCGCCCCTCCTTTGCTGCTGGAATTTTTGAGATAGGGCATTTTCTTTATTCCTAAAGGGTATTTCTAAAAACAAGCGAATAATAATTACTAAAAATTATGTTAATGAATGGTATTCAAGGGAAATAAACATATGTAAGTTTAGCAAAAGGGGATGATCCGATTGCCGGATAATACAAACCTTCAAAAAATTATGATCATTGGCAGCGGGCCTTTTTTAATAGGCCAGGCCGGGGAATATTCGTATGCTATTGTTCAGGTTTGTAAGGCTTTAAAAGACGAAAGCCGCGAGGTTATTTTTATTGACAACAACCCCGTTAATCTAGCGGCGGTTTCATCCCTGGCGGATCTGGTATATAGTGAGCCTTTAACAGTGGAAAACCTGGAAAAGATAATCGCCGCCGAGAGACCCGATGGTCTGCTGACGGGTTTCGGCGGGCAGAATGCCTTGAATTTGGGGTATTTTTTGGCCGGAAAAGGGATTCTGGAACAATATCAAGTAAAAATGCTGGGATTTGAAGCCGAAGCCATTGAGAATACAGAGAACCGCGCCAAGTTCCGGGAGTTAATGCAGGAACTAGGATTGCTAGTGCCGGAGGGCCTGACGGTAACCAGCGCCGCTGAGGGAATTGGGGCCGGGCAAAGATTGGGATTTCCTGTGGTGCTCCGTTCCTCGTTCGCGCCGGAAGGGGCAGGCGTCATGGTTGCTTATAACAAAGAGGAATTAGAAGATTTTCTGGCCATCGCCCTAAATTTCTCCCCTATCCGCCAAGTAATGCTGGAAAAGTCTTTGGCGGGCTGGAAAGAGTTTGAGTTTGAAGTGATCCGGGATTCCACCGATAAGTGCATGATCATATCTTCCTTGGAGAATATCGACTCGGTTGGGGTTCACACCGGAGACAGCATGGTAGCCTTGCCGGCTCAAAGTTTGTCAACCGCCGAATATACGAGTCTGGCTGAAATATGTAAAAAGGTAATAAAAAGGCTGCGGATCTCCGGAGTCGCCAATTTGCAAATCGCCCAAAACCCGGTTGATGGAGCGATTAACATTCTTGAAGTAAATCCCAGATTCACTAAAAGTTCCGCCTTGGCCGCTAAAGCCACCGGGTTTCAGATTCCGGCGGTTGCCGCTAAACTGGGATTGGGCTTAAGTATCGCTGAATTATTTGCCAAAAGCAACCAGCTTGGGGAGAAAGCCTTTCAACCGGTTATTGATTATATAGCCGTCAAATTGCCCCGGTTCAACTTTGAAAAATTCCCCGGGGCCGACCAGACCTTGGGAACTACCACGAAATCGGTGGGAGAGGTTATGGCCTTCGGTCACGATTTTAAAGAGGCTTTCCAAAAGGCGATCCGCTCCCTTATGGTTAACCGGTACGGCTTCGGCGCCGACGGCCGGGATGTCGATGAGACAAAATTGACCGCTAAGGAGATCAGGGAGAAAATAGCCAATCCCAATCCGGAGAGATTGTTTTATCTGCGGTACGCCCTGAAGCAAAACATGCCCATCCCGGAAATCGCCAATCTGTCCAAGCTAAGCACCTGGTTCCTTAATGAATTGGCCGAATTGACCGCCTTTGAAAAAAAATTGACCACTTACGCCATATACAATCTTACACCGGAGGTGTTACTGCAAGCAAAAAAATGGGGATTCTCCGATGTCCAACTTGCTTATTTGTTGCGGACAACCGAGGATGAAGTAAGATCCACCCGGCTGAAGACAGGAATTAAGGTTGGTTATGTTCCGGTGGAGCCGGCGGAAAAACCGGCCGGCGCAGGAGGGACTTACTTTTTCGGCACTTACAACCCGGAAAGCCGGAAAGAAAAAACGGCAGCAGGTGAGAAGCAGAAAATTCTGATTACCGGAGTAGGCCCTAACCGTATTGGCCTGGGCCCCGAGTTTAACTATTCCATTATCAGGGCCGCTTTAACAGCAACAGATATGGGTATGGAAAGCATAATTGTTGATTGCAATCCTACTGCTGTTTCCACCGATCCGGCCAATGCGGCTAAACTATACTTTGAGCCGCTTACCAAAGAAGATTTACTCAATATTGTCGCTTATGAGGGACCAGTTGTGGTTATGCCGCAGTTTAGCGGTAAGGCCTCCCTAAATTTGGTCAATTCTTTACAGGAAACCGGGGTTAAAATCCCGGGGACACCGCAGGATAGTTACAACCGTTGTACCAGTTGGAACCTATTAAAGGAATTAGCGCAAAAGCTGGGTCTAATTCTGCCGGGCAACGCAACTGCCGCCGATTATAAAGGCGCCCTGGAAGCAGTCAACCAAACCGGTTTCCCGGTGGTTGTCAAGCCGTCCTTTCCTACGGATAAGCCGGTGGAAATATTGTACGATCTGGAAGAGCTCAAATCTTATGTTGATAAAGCCAGGGGAATTTCCGGCAACAATCCTTTGATCATCGAAAAGTTCCTTGACGATGCCATCGGGGTAATAGTTGAAAGCCTATCCGATGGGAAAGACCTGGTTACTGCCGGAATAATAGAACAGATTGAGGAAGCGGGCCTTCATCCGGGGGATTGCGCCTGCGCCTTGCCGCCTTTTGCCATAGGGAAGGAGATAATCGCCAAAATTAAGGCCAATACCAGTTTATTGGCGCATGAATTGCAGGTTAAAGGACTGTTTACGGTTCATTACGCCGTTAAGCATGATACCGTTTATCTTTTAGAGATCAATCCATTCCCGGGTTTGTTTACCCCGTTTATTTGCCGGGCTACCGGAGTCGACTGGATTGCGGCCGCCACAAAGGTAATGCTGGGCGTCTCCATTGCCGAACAAGGGGTCCGGGAAGCGACTTTGAAATATACCGCCGTAAAAGAGGTGGTTCTGCCCTTTACTCATTTCCCCGAAGTCGACACCCTGCTGGGGCCGGAGATGCGATCCACCGGGGCGGTTATGGGGATTGACGACGACTTCGGTCTGGCTTTTATTAAATCCCAGTTGGCAGCCGGGGTAAGGATTCCCACCTCCGGGACGATTTTTATGAGTATCCGTGACGAGGATAGAAGGTTCTTCACGGCGATTACCCGCCAGTTGCTTGAGATGGGTTTTCAGATTACCGCCTTTGAAGAAACGGCGGCGGTTTTAAACCGGAATAATCTTCCCTGCCAATCCGTTTACAAAGTGGGAGAGGGCCGGCCCAACATCATCGATAGAATTAAAAACGGCGAAATCCAATGGATCATCAGCATCTCTTCCGGGCGAAAAACCAGGCAAGAGGAGATCGCCGTTAGAAGCGCCGCTGTCCAACGCGATATCCCGATTACAACCACTCTTTCCGGCAGTCAGGTGGCGGTTACCGGGCTGGAACGGTACCTCCGGAAAACGGTGCAGATTAAACCGATCCGGGGATAGTTGGAACGGACTGTTTAAAACTTGAGAACTAAAAGAACCTAAGAAATGGGGCCCGACAGATGATTAAAATCACCGGACCGTTTCCCGGGCGCGTTGCCAAGGGTTTACAGGGGTTAACCATCGGCACCAAAATCACCCTCTATTATTTAGGTTTGCTGATATTCTCAATTGTCGTAAGTAGTATTCTCTATTACCGGATCAACTCCAATATTATGTCCCGCAAGGTCAGCGCCGTTTCTTTTCAAACCCTCGGCTCCATCAGCGCCAATATTGATGCTCTCATCGACAATGTTAACAACTACTCGAAAATGATCTTATCGGATGCTGTTATTCAAGATTCATTAAAGAGCGGGCGTTTTAATAATCTGGAATCGCAACGGGACGCTCGCCGCTACTTGATCCGGATATTGGAGGCCACCCCTTTACTCTCCGCGGTCTATCTCTTTGATAATTACGGGAATAAATACGGGATTGACAAACTAACCATTAAGCAACTCCGGCTCCGCAATATTCAGGAAGCGGACTGGTATGATGAAGTAATCCGCCGGAAGGGCGGTTATATCCTGAAACTGAACGCCGGCGACATATTTGCCGACACTCTTTCCAAAGAGCCCTATCTATCCCATATCAGAGTAGTAAATGACCTCGACACCCAAAAACCCATCGGGATTCTGATTATCCATATCTCCCAAAAAGCGCTGGTCGGCTCCATTACTGGGGTTGATAATAAATACCTCACCAGCATTATCTTGAAAGATGAAAACAACCAGGATATTACCAGGGTGAACAATTTAAACTCCATAGATATCGGCCGTTTTACCGGCCCGCCTCAAAAGGGGTTTCATTCGCTTACTCAGAGGATCAAAAATAAATGGTACTTGATTTCCCGGCTTAAAACCGGTAGGGGGTGGAATATTATCAGTATCATGCCCTTCGATGAACTCTCCAGAGAGTCCAGGATCTTTAGTATGATTGCTTTCGCTTTGATCTTGATGAACGGTCTCTTAATGTTCTGCGGCTTGCTGTTGATCTCCAGGCTAATCACAGTTCCCATCAATAAGCTTTTAAAATCTATGCGAGATGTGAAAAACGGCCGGTTTGAGATGGTCGAGATTACAGCCGGCGATGATGAGATCGGTAAGCTCCGGGACGGTTACAATGTGATGATCCTGGAAATAAAGAAGCTGTTAGACCGGACCATTGAAGAGCAAAAAATAATCCGGAAAGCGGAATTGGATATTTTGCAGGAGCAGATTAAACCGCATTTTCTCTATAACACTTTCGATGCCATCAGCGCCTTGGCTCTAGCCGGCAGGAGCAACGATGTTTATACAGTGATGAAGGCTTTAGGAAGCTATTACCGGATGAGTTTGAGCAAGGGCAGCCAAGTAATCACCGTCGCCGAAGAGATTGAGATCGTCAAAAACTACCTGACCATTCAAAAAATACGTTATGGGGACATTTTTGACGTTGATTACCAAGTGGATGAGGAAAGCGGTAGTCAGAAGGTATTGAAACTTATTTTACAGCCTTTAGTGGAAAATTCTCTTTACCATGGAATCAAACCCAAGGGAGAAAAGGGTCTGATTACGGTCAAGGCCCGGTACACTCCGGAGTTTATCGAGTTGACCGTCGCTGATGACGGGATGGGTATTCCGGCTGCAAAAGTGGAGGCAATTATGAATGAGAGTAGAACCGCTCCTCCGTCCAGTTTTGGCCTGCGGGGCACTATTGAACGTTTACGCATTTTTTACGGGATCGAAGATATATTGCGGATTGAAAGCAAAGAAGGAGCGGGCACCCGGATTATAATCACCATTCCAGCGGTTAAGATGGAATTTTAGAGGAGTAATGAAGATGGCTGAAGATCGGATGAAGGTTATTTTGGTCGATGATGAACCCCTGGTCCGGGATTTATTGAAACGATGTATTGACTGGAACAGCTTGGGCCTGGATATCGTCGGGGAAGCCGCTTCGGCTTGCGAGGCCTTTGGCTTGGTCGAGCAAGTGGAACCGGAAATTATTTTTACCGATATCTGCATGCCTTTTATGGACGGGATTGAGTTTAGCAAGGCAGTGCTTGATAAGTATCCGCGGATCAAGATCGCCATTATAACCGGATATGAAGATTTTGAATACGCTCAACGGAGTATCAAGGCCGGAATTACCGATTTTATTTTAAAACCGATCAACGATGAAGAGATTATCAAGGTTGCAATGAGCATCAAAGCAAAAATCGAGGCGGAAAAGGCTCGCGAAGCGGAGTATCAGAGGCTGCGCCAGCAATTGGAGGAGAACCTGCCCTTTCTACGGGAACGTTTCTTTAATGAACTGTTGTTAAACAAGACCAACAATGATGATATCCAGTACAAGATGGACTATTACCGCGTTCAGATTAGCTCTGACGCATTTCAAGTGGGGCTGATCGAAGTTATTGACGCCGCCAGGGGAGAAAATGGCGAAGAGGAGCGGCTTCTCATCCGCCTTCAATGCTTGGAGGCAACCAAGAAAATGTTTGCAGGGATGGATTATATCAACATTTTCTTGGATACCGGTCAACGGATAACCATTCTCAATAATCAGCGTGGGCTGGAACTGGCCGCTTTCGCGGAAAAGCTAAAGTTAAACCTCTTAAATCAACTGCCGGCGGCCATCAGTATCGGGGTGGGGGAATGGCATCCGAATTATGATATCCGGGCGTCTTACCGTGAGGCTTGGCAGGCATTGCAATATAAGGCAATAATCGGGAAAAATGAAGTTATCAACTTCAGAGATCTTGAATTCGTCAAGACAGATCAAGGTTCTTTCCAAAGCGAACAGTCTGATCAATTTTCCTTTTATTTAAAGGCCGGGCTGAAAAAGGAAGCCTTGGACTTGGCGGAGGCGGCCTTTCAATACCCGACCACAGGCGGCCGGATTACCATCGACCAAATACGGGCTGTTGGTTCCGGTATCATTGCCGCTGTTTTAAATGTAATCAGCGATCTTGATATCAAAGCGGCCGATCTTTTCGGAACGGGTTCTTCTCCATATGACCGCCTTTTTAAGCTGGACAGCCTGGCGGAGATCAAGCAGTATATCATGGAGATCACCGGCAGTACGGTTGAACTCCGTAATCAACTGCACCGGAAGAAAGTCAGCAAGGTAGTCAAGGAGGTTCAGGAGTTTTTATTGAAAAACTTCGATAACAGCGAGCTTTCATTGACCGGTGTGGCCGGCGCCTTTTATTTGAACCCCAGTTATTTAAGCCGGGTCTTTAAACAGGAAACCAACCAAACTTTCGTTGAATACCTTACCCAGATAAGAATGGAAAAAGCGGTTAATCTTTTAAAAAGTACGGATTTAAAAGCATATCAAGTGGCCGAGAAGGTGGGGATCGCTGATCCGCATTATTTCGGTATTTGTTTCAAAAAATACACCGGACTGTCGGTGAATGATTATAAGAAATGTCAAACCCTTTAGGAAGGTAAAAAATTTGACTGTTTCCGTAAAATAGTTGAATTGTCTCCTCGCTTTTTTTAAATTATGCTGACATCAGAAACAGGTTGGTTTGCAACCTGAAAAAGAGGAGGAGAAAAAAGTTGAAGAATTTACGGTTAACCATTTTACTTTTGTTGGTCGTGGTTTTATTTGCCAGCACTTTAGCGGTGGGGGCCGCCCCCAAAACTGTCACTCTAAAGTTTTGGCATCTTTGGACAACTCCCGCCGAAGCCAACAAAGTAGCTATCGATCAGGTGCTGGAGAAGTTTAAAAAGGCTTACCCCAACATCAAAGTGGAAGTTGACGCGGTTGAGAACGAGACATACAAGACCAAGATCAAGACGGCCATTGCCGCCAACGAGGCTCCCGATGTCTTTTTCACCTGGGGCGGAGGTTTTTCCCAACCCTTCGTCGACGCCAAAAAACTTTTAAATCTGACCCCTTATTTAAATGACGGCACTAAAAACAAATTGGTCGGCGGCAGTCTAACTTACATGACTTATGACGGTAAGGTTTACGCTTTGCCTTTCTCGGTTTGGGCCGGGATCTTCTATTGCAATAAGGAGTTGTTCGATAAATACAATGTCCAAATTCCCGATACCTTCGACCAGTTGCTAGCCGCAGTCAAGGTGTTTAAGTCCAAAGGCATTACCCCAATCGAGGTTGGGGAGAAAGATCGCTGGCCGGGGATGTTCTACCAGAATATCCTGGCTATCCGGACCGGCGGCGCCAAACTATCCAATGAAGCGTTGGCTAAAAAAGCCAGCTTCAACCAACCGGCCTTTATCCAATCGGCGGCCCTCCTAGACCAGTTGGTGAAAGCCGGCGCTTTCGACAGCGGTTGTTTAGGGCTTTCCCGCGATGAATCGGAGGCCAATTTCCGTCTCGGCAGAGCCGCCATGTATTATAACGGCAGTTGGGTTGCTGGTTCCTTGAACGAACAACAAGCCCCGGCCGTTTATGGAAAAGTGGTGGCCAAGAATTTCCCGGCTGTCACCGGGGCTAAAGGTGATCCCAACGGCTTCCTGGGCGGAGCCATCGACTGTTTCGCCGTGAATGCAGGCACCAAACATCCGAAAGAGGCGGTTTTATTCGCCAAGTTCATCGCCGAGCAACAAGCGACCATTGGGTACGAAGTCGGCGCCTTGCTCCCGGCCTGGAAAGTCAATGTGGATGAATCCAAACTTCCGGAGCTGACCGTGCAAATATCCAAACTAATCAAAGGTTCCACCGGCTTTGTGCTTGCCTGGGATACTTTCTTGAGCGGCGCCGATGCCGATACTCATTTGAACCTGGTCCAGGAGATCTTCGCCGGCCAGGTTACCCCGGAGAAATTTGCCGTCGAGATGCAAAAGTTGAACGAGAAGAAATAAGGACCTCTCCTGATTTGAATGGGTGCGATTTGATTGGTGGTTAAGGAGGTCCTCCTTAACCACTAATCATAGGGAGATGATTTGAGAATGGATAAAGTGTTAAGCGATAAAAAAGCGATTTGTCTCTTTGTATTACCGGCGTTGATAATATTCGCGGGTATCGTCCTGATACCGATTTTTGTTTCCACTTATTACAGTACATTGAAATGGGATGGGATCGGCAAAGGGGTTTTTACGGGATTTCAAAATTATATCGACTTATTTAAAGACAACGGCGACGGTTTTCCGAAATCGGTTATTAATGTTTTTACCCTGGCCGGGCTCTCCGTCTTTATTCAACTGCCGATCGCTTTATTTTTCGCCCTGGCTTTGGCCAAAGGCATCAAGGGGGAAAACTTCTTCCGGACGGTCTACTTTATTCCGGTGATTATTTCGACGGTAGCTATCGGCCAGTTGTGGCTGAAGATCTATAACCCCAATTATGGTATGCTGAATGTCTTGTTAAGCGCCATCGGACTGAAACCATTGACCCGTGAATGGCTGGGGAGAATCGATACCGCTTTGCCGGCGGCCTTTGTGGCGATGCTATGGCAGTATCTCGGTTATCACATGTTGTTAATGTATGCGGCCGCCAAGTCGGTACCGGCGGAAATATACGAGGCCGCCAGAATCGACGGGGCCTCCGCGGCGGCTACAGCCTTCAAGGTAACCATTCCCTTGATTTCACCGATGATTAAGGTCTGTGTAATCTTCGCCATTACCGGATCTTTAAAATCATTCGATCTAATGTACATTCTGACCAACGGCGGTCCGGTGCATTCCACCGAGTTACCGACCTTGATCATGTTTAACTCTATATTCCGGAAGTACATGTACGGCTACGGCAGCGCGATAGCCATCTCCATCATCGCCGCTTCGCTGGGCTTGACAGTCCTGCTGGAAAAGCTTTTTAAAACGGATAATGTTGAATACTAAAAAAGAAGGTAAGCAAGATGGCTGTTAATCAAAGAACACTCAGTGGATTGGCCTTCGGCGATTCACCCCAAAGAAAACCGAAAACCCGCGGCGGTTATTTTCTAACATTCATATTGGGCCTGTTTACCGTCATTCAAATTTATCCCTTAATTTGGCTGCTCTTTTTCTCCTTTAAAACCAATGACGAAATTTTTGGCGCCAATGTACTGGGTCCGCCCCATAAATTACTCTGGGGGAATTATTCTTTAGCGCTTTTGGAGGGAAATGTCGGCCTTTATTTTGGAAACAGCATAATTGTCACCTTCACCACCGTCCTGATCTCCGGGTTACTGGCGGCAATGGCCGCCTACGCCATCACCCGGATGAAATGGAAACTGAGCAAGGCCGTTTTAATAATCTTTTTGTTGGGGATGATGATTCCGATCCACTCGGCTCTGTTGCCGTTGTTTATAATATTGCGGAATTTACATATCCTCAACTCGTATTTGGCCTTGATAATCCCCTATGTTGCCTTTGCGCTCCCTTTAGCCATTTTTGTCCTGGCCGGTTTTTTACAGACACTCCCCCACGAATTGGAAGAATCGGCCTGCCTGGACGGTTGCAGTATTTACCGGGCTTTTTCCACGATAATATTGCCTTTGCTCAAACCGGCGCTGGCTACTGTTTCAATCTTTACTTATATCGCGACCTGGAATGAGCTAATGTTTGCCGTGGTTTTCATAAATAACGAACGGTATAAAACGCTTACCGTCGGAGTTCTCTCCATGGTCGGCAGGTTCGTAACCAATTGGGGGCTGATCGGCGCGGGCCTGGTGGTGGGAACTCTCCCGACTGTTATCATCTATGTATTCATGAGCCGCCAAGTTCAAAACAGTCTGACTACCGGGGCGTTAAAGGGCTAGCCGACCGCACCTTAAAAGCTATATATTGAAGGGAATGGAGACTGTGAAATCACATTGTGGCATTACCTTACCGGCTCCGCTAGTTTGTGAAATGTTCGGCGCCAAAGGAAAGAATGGCGGTTCGATGAAGGAGAAGTTAACCAAAACGGAGAATTACAATGGTTAACCATTGAATTGGGAAAATAATTTTTGGAGGGAACCCAATGATAGACGAAAGTTTATTAGAGATTCGCCAATATTCCGGAGAAGGTTACCGCCCGTTAATTGATTATAAAACCTGGCGGGTAGCCATCCTCAAATATTGCGATGAACTGTTGCCGGAAAATATCACTAAGGTCCAGCGTCACAACGAAACCGACGAGGTGTTTGTACTGCTTCAAGGAGAATGTACACTTTTCCTCGGCGCGGGGAAAGAGACGGTTACCAAGATTTTTCCTCAAAAGCTGGAGCCATTGAAACTCTATAATGTGAAAAAGGCGGTCTGGCATACTCACACCTTAAGCAAAGAGGCGGTTGTTTTAATCGTTGAAAACCAGGATACGACTACGCTTAATTCCGACGAGATCCTGTTAACGGAGGAACAGCGGGAAGAGATAATTAGATTTACCTCGGGTAAGTGACGCCTGAATAATAAAAAGGCCGTTTCAAAAACAAATAGAGCGGCCTTTTTTTGTGGTGCGCGGCATGCGGCGCGACAGCGACATCAAATAATACAATCCGGTCGACTATTCCGGAATTTTAAGAGAACAAAAGCGTAAAATCATAGACCTTCAGGTAATAATGGTAAACCTCCAGAGAAAAATGATAGACCGCCATGAAAAAATGATAAACCATCACGGGAAAACAATAAACCGTCACGGGAAAATCATAGACCTCCAGAGAAAAATGATAAACCATCACGGGAAAACAATAAACCCCCATGGAAAAATTGTAAACTGTCAGAGAAAAATTATAGACGACTGAACTTATAATAAAATCACTATGGAAAATATAAATATCGGTATTATGTACTAAAAAAGATATCTAATTAAAAGGTGTCTCAAAAATAAATAAGACAGTCTTTTACGTTAAAGCCCGGGTAAATAGGCGTTTATATACTTAATATACTCATTTACCATTCCGATAAGTGCGGGAATACCGTCAAATACTATTTGATCGTCAATTTTATCATACTCATGGACCGGCCGGTTTCTCATCCCGGTGCAAGAAGCCAAGGTTTGGGCAAAATCATTTGGAAGAACATTAATGGCTCCTAAAGTCTCAAAAGAAGAGTAATAATCCTTTGGTGGCGGGATGTTCTTTGCCGATATGATTATAGAATTAATATCCACCATTCTCTACAATTAATTGAACCAACCGTTCGCCGGTCCGCTTAATAAAATAATTACCGACGTATTTTTGGTATGAATATTCTTTAAAAGGCTCCAACTCCTTCAAATATTCATTTAGGTTAATTAATTTCCGGCGGATGACATTGATGTATTCCACTTCTGGCACCCCCAATGAATTTATTCAGATATATCTGTTCAAGGGCTAAGAATTTTTTGATATCGTTGTGCTGTTTGATGGTGTTTAAGTAGAAGTTGATGAAAACTTCTTGATCTTTACAATATAAAATTTGGTAATTGGAGATAATTTCAAACTTAAGTACCGGGTCGCTGTGGTTTAGCACAACCAAATCAATTGGGTAATCCGGAAAAGTTTTCCTAAAATCGGCAATAACCAAAGTCAAATCTCCGGGCTTGGACTCAAATAAAACCCCTAGATCAATATCGCTTTCCAGGCGGTAATCATTTTTCGAACGGGAACCAAATAACAGAATTAGCCGGATATGGTGTTTCTCCGCTAAAAAATTAACTGCCTTCTTGTCAAATACCATTATAATCTCCATCCTTTTGGGTTTAGTTTATCATAGACCCGATCGAAAAAGAAGATTTATTATTAATAAAAATAAGGTATAATCTTTGTTAGAAAGGGAGTATGACGGATGAAGAAATGGTTCTGGTTATTTTTAGTTTTAATAGTGTTACTCCCCGCGGTATGCGGAGCGGAGTCCGATGTTCCTACCGTTCGAGTGGCGACTCTCGCCGGGACTACCGGGCTGTCCATGGTTTACTTGATGGAACAACCCCAAACAAGTAAAGTTACATATAACATTGAGGTTTTAATGAGCCCGGATCTGGCGGTCGCCAAACTAATCGCCGGCGAGACCGACTTTGCCGGTTTACCCACCAACA
>JBLNCU010000048.1:0-5891 GCA_050260935.1 Bacillota bacterium | reverse complement strand
AATCCTCTTTCCACCAGCGATCCTTAATTGAACCGTCATCGAAAGGCAAAACGGCGATCCGGTAAAGATAATTCGTTGCTCCCATTGCTGTTGAGGTCAATATTAAAAAGATAACAACAGCCAGAAATAACGGGATTATGTAACGTTTCATAGTGAAACCTCCTGATTGCAATAATAAAGAGGCGGAACAGAAAGATTAATCAGCCTCGTTTGAAGTTTTAACTCATTAAATGCCATTAATCCCAGACCTGTCTTACTCAAAATCAAGGAAACCTCAAAACCGCTTACCACTATTTAGTCATCTTCAAATAAGATTTCAGCTTGAACAGATCCTCCTCATGCTGGGCCCGCTTATACTTTAATTAATATTATCCAATATGGCGGATCATTCAAATCAACCCAAAGCTCCCCTAGTCCGTTTTAAAGCTCCGTTTGAATGGTCCAAAGCTATTTTTGCCCGTTTTGAATCTCTGTTTGACCGGTTTTTAACTCAGTTATTTCCTGAGTCAACTTGGCTAAATGCTCAAATGCCGGATCTTGAAATTTCTCGTTTTCCATTCGTGATTAACCCTTTTTTAACAATTATCGCTGTCTTACTCTTTCGCCGTATAGTAAAAAATTCCTGTCCGTAATTTACCTAAGTTGTGAAAGATACTTGCGTAAAAGACGGACAATAAAGAAGTGGCTGGCGCCACCATTTCTTTACATCCTCTTCTCTTCATAACTCACTTTGCTCCCGGTATCGTAGGCCGGTATATAAGCCTCCCGTTTGTCCACCTTCACCGGTGTCTCCTCTTCAATCGATTCCAGGATAGCCAGCAAGGTCCGGGCATCACCCAGCTCCATCTCGGGAGTCACCGCAATAGGCTCTTTGCCGGTATAAGCATTGTAAAAGTTCAATAATTCGTTGTAATACCCCCGCTGCGGTTTGTAGGGCACCTGCTTGGCTGAGCCGTCGGTGAAGGCCAGATTGATAACGCCGCTATCCCGTTCTTCCTGATAAATCTCACCCTTCTGACCGATTATCCTCAAACCGACCAATGGCCGCTGCATCTCCTTGCCTCCGGCGTAGAAATTATAACTGCCGGTGAAACCGCTCATAAACCTGAACACCACATTGACCACGGCCAACTGTCCCAGGGCGCGCTCTTTCTTCTGGCCGTAGGCCATCAATTCATCAATTGGGCCGAAAATATGCCGGAGGGCCGCCATATCGTGAACAGCGGTGTCATAAAAGACCCCGCCGGGGTATTCCGGATGCTGCCGCCATTCCCTGGCCGGGAAAGCATCTTTCTTCATATCGTCCGGGAAATTTAAAACCCGGTTCCACAGAAAATAATCAACCTCACCGATCTGCCCATTTTCCACCAGATTGCGAATAATATTCGGATCCTCGTTGTAGCGGTAATTTTCAGCGATCATAATCGGGACGCCGTATTTCTTCGGCAGTTCGGCGCATTTTTCCGCCTGCTCTATAGTTGGCGCCAGGGGTTTCTCACAGATAACCGCCTTTTTCGCACCGGAAACAATGGCCGCCACCGCTTCAGTCACGGTGAAGTTAAGGCCGATCGGCACCATAATGTCGATCACCTGAAGATCATCCCTCTTGGCCAACTCCCGGAAGTCGGTATAAATATCTTTACCGGCGATATTTAACTTTTTAGCCCATTCCGCCGCCTTCGTCTTATCTTTATCACATAAAGCGACGATCTGGTAGTTGGCGCTCAATTCCTGGTAAGCCGGGTAATGTAAGCGTTCAAAGGCCATCCCGGTCCCGATGATTCCCACTTTTAGCCGTTCCATTTTTCTCTCCTTTTAGTTAAAGAATTTCTTACCTAGTATTGCTCGCTTGTCTCCGAATATTCCGGTAACCCCAATAAAAAACTCACCCTGCAGTTTTTAAACAATTGAGGATGAGCTAGAGTTTTATTATCAGAAAATTTCATTGGGGTCATTTTGTCCGGTCGTTGATTGCTGTTTCATAATAATCAAATGATGGCCCCAGCTTTTTCTTTAAGCCCTCAGTGGCGTCATTAAGCCGTTTAATCGCCTCCGGCGGTAATGGTTCCGCCACAGCCTTTACATTCTTTTCAAGTTTCCTAGCGCTTCTTGTACTAACTAGGGCGGAAGTAATTGATTTATTGGCAATAGCCCATTTAATGGCAATCTCCGGCATAGTCATTTCATAGTCTCTTGCTATGCCCCGAATTAATTCCAGGGCCTGGTTGGTTTCATCCTCGGCGCCGTTCTCGCCGTGCCGCGCCTCCTGGCACTTTCTGGAGTCGAAGTGACGCGTCCGCCTTTGCATTGGGGGGACATCATCCAGGGTCGGATAGATATCGGCCAAAACCCCCTGAAGGAGAACCATATAACCTAGAATACCAATACCCGCCTTTACGCAGTACGGCATTACCTCATATTCGATAGCCCGGCATAAGAGGTTATACGGAAGTTCATTGATGACAATCCCGGTTTTGGTGTCCAGCGCCTCTTTAAGCTTGTTGGGGGCGAAATTACTGACACCGATGTAACGAATTTTTCCACTTTCCTGTAGTTTGCGTAGGGTGGCAAAAGCTTCCCCCACGTTTGGGCATTCCATCTTTTCATCAGTAAAATGGGCAATACTCTTGGGGGTAATCGGCCAGTGCACCATGTAAAGATCGATATAATCTGTGCCGAGCCTTCGCAGGCTTTGCTCACAGTGGGCCGTCAACACTTCCGGCCGCGTGTTTGAAGGACTGATCTTGGTGCCGATAATGATCTTATCACGGGGAACCTGTTTAATGGCTATACCTAAAGATTTTTCGCTCTCCCCATCGTTATAGACCTCGGCGGTATCGAAATAATTGACCCCCAAATCGACGGCGGTTTTAACCGTATCATTCACGGCTTGCTGATCCTGCTCTCCGCCCCAATATTTCCCGCCGCCAAACGGCCAACAACCCAGGCCCATTACGGACAGCTCCAAATCAGAGTTCCCGCTTTTTCTTTTTTCCATTCTTCGTGCACTCCTATATAGTAACCTTCCCGGTGTTAACTCTACCGTTTCAAAGAGGAAAACTTTTATAAGATGTCTTCAGGTTTTGGAAAGCGATTCTTTTACCGCCGCGATAAATTGTTCCGAAGTAGCGGTGTAGCCGATCTCTGCCTCGGTATATATAATCCAGCGTTCTGTCCACGATCCCGGCGGATCAACCCCGGGTATTTCAATAGCAAACGTACAATCCCGCAATAAAACAACCCGGTAATTACGCCATAGAGCGTCAATCATCGTTGTTCCCAGGCACATATCCAGCGCAAACCCAGTAAATATCAGTGTTTTGGCACCCAGATTACGTAACAGGCTATCCAATCTGGTATCAAAAAAACCGGAATGAACATGCTTGCGAATGTAATAATCAGTTGGTTGAGGCGCAATCAGTTTTGAATAATGAAGAACATCGGAGTCGCCATAACTGTATTCCAATGGATCAACATTGTTTTCCGAATAAAGCTTTTCGGTTTCATAGTCATGGGTATTGCGTTTAACCTCATCATACATTGAATTTCCTAGATTAATACGAGGAGCGCTGTTACTGACATAAATAATCGGTATTCCCAATTTACGGGCGGCATTTAAGGCAGGCAGGATATGTTCTCTGATGATTTCGCCCTCACGGTTTATGCTTTGTTCAGAGCACATACCGGACCATTTGGAGCGGCGGCCGTCACCGTCGAACCCTAATCCATAAACATCGACGACCACAAAGGCCAGATCTTTAGTGTCCAATTTCAGTTCTTTAGTGGCATGTCCCAAGAATTTCTCAGGGGGATACATCCGGTAATAACGCCCGGGAATATTAAATTCAGCCATAGCAACCCTCTCCCTAATTATTTATTCTTTTTTATATAAACAAATCGTATCCAGCAGACCGATTAACCAGCAAATAAAACATTGCCAATGCTTGCCTTTAAATCCCACAGCTTATGAATTATGAGATAATGGATGAAATTAAGGGAAGAGTTTTTAAAGCTCTTCCCTAATAAGATCAGTTTACCCGTTATACTATTACCAGGCAAATTTCTCTGAAGCTTTTACATTCGAACTATTAATCCCACCAGTTGGAACGGCGATCGTTTTGTCGACGATTCTTCCAAGGGCTACGTCGTATGCGGCGCGTAAGGTATATACGCCTACCAGGTAACTGAAGTTCCAGGCGGTACCGGCCATTTCACCTTTCTTAATCGCTTCAATAGCTTCTTTTTGCCCGTTAACACCGTAGACTTCGATTTTGTTCAAACGTCCGGCTGCTTTGATGGCTTGAATAGCGCCTAGAGCCATAGGATCGTCCAGGGCGAAGACGGCATCGATCTCAGAATATCTGGTAAGTAAATCCTCCATCACCGTAACAGCTTTATCTTTCATCCATTCAGCAGGTTGTTCGGCTATTATTTCAATATTACTTCCCTTAATCGCTTCTTTAAATCCCGCGGTCCGGTTAACTACGTCGGTTTGACCGGGTTTACCGCTAATAATGACCACTTTACCCTTACCTTTTAAATCATTGACAACCATTTCACCGATGGCGACGCCTTGGTCATAGCTTCGGCAGCTAACAAAGGTTTTAATATACTTTTGGCCTTCTTCATTGGTGTTGGCGTTATGCATCACAACCGGAATACCGGCTTTAACCGCCTTTTTAATTCCCGGAACTACGGCGGCGGGATCGACGGCATTGATACAGATTACATCTACCCTTTGGGCAATTAAATCTTCAATCATTGAAGCTTGTTTCTGGGGATCGAAAGCCGGATCCAGGAAGGTTAATTTTACCGGCAAGTATTTAGCCTCATCCTTCATACCTTTAACAATAGCGGTGATTGAAGGATGATCGGCATTGTTATGAACCACGCCGATTTTAATAACTTTTTTAGCTGGAGCGGCAAGTATCGAGGCTGATAACATAAGTGCCAAGGCTAAAACCGCAATCAAAGAAAATACTTTAGTCTTTTTCATTAACAATCTCTCCTTTTAATTTAATTTTGTAATCCAGCGTTCAATCGGGTAGAAACCGGTTATGAGCCTAAAACACCCCCTCTCAACCGTTGAAATTCAACCTGCTTAATCCTTTGTCTTTATGCGCCTTGGTATAAACAGCGCGGGGAGACTATCCTAATACTGTCTCCAGCTTCTTTTCCTTGTTAACCCTGATCATTGAGCGTTGTTTGGACTGGGAACTGTAATAACCGTCTACTACTACCACGGCAATAAGTATCAAAGCTTTTATCGCATACTGGTAATAAGTAAATACCCCTAACAAATTCATGCCGTTGCTGACTATCTGTAAACTCAAAACGCCGAGAAATGTTCCTAAAGCTGAGCCACGGCCACCGAATAAACTGGCTCCCCCCATAATCGATGCGGCAACCGCCAGTAAGGCCGTATCGCTACCTATGTGTATAGTGGCGCAATTTAAGCGGGACGCCAGTAGGACACCAGCCAAGCCTGATAAAAAGCTGCTAAAAACGAAGGTAAAAAAGATATACTTACCGGGTTTAATTCCTGCCAATCTGCACGCTTCCTGATTACCGCCGGCCGCGTACATATTACGGCCAAACCTGGTATAGGTTAGCATTAAGTGAAATGCCACCGCTATAACGGTGAATATTAAAATCGGATACGGGATAATCCATAAACTGCCGTTTCCAATATCCGAAAACCAGTCAACCTGACCGGGTATCGGTTGTTGGTTGGTATAGAGCAGCAACAAACCTTGAATGCAGGTCATCATGCCTAACGTTGTGATAAAGGCTACTATCTTCAACTTAGTCACTAAAAACCCATTAATTAGCCCAATAACCAGACCGAATAATAGAGCCATCGAGACGGCGAAAGCCACGCCGTATGGTTG
>JBLNCU010000047.1:0-45763 GCA_050260935.1 Bacillota bacterium | reverse complement strand
TATACCTTAAGTCGAACGTTTGCCTCCAGCTTCCTTCAGATTTAACCTCGCGGTTAACACCCTTGCCTTTGGCTGACGGTAGGCGCTCGCCAGCCCCCCTTCAGGACTTCCACCCTATAGATAACACCCGTGCCGGGCGTACAAAAATAGAGACCGGAGAAAAAATCTCTCCAGCCTCTATTTCTTTTGGAACCCTCACCGGACTCATCGATTAGTAAATTATATTCCGAAAGAGATAAGTTTATACCCTTATTCTTTATTAAATCGCCCCATGATTGCGGCCGCCCAGCTTGTTGCTTACGAAAATTTGTATTACACTAAAATGGTGGAAGCGATCGCTATGGAAAAACAAAACATCTCTCTCTTCCCAAGGATCTTTTGCTTAAAGTTAAACATTTGGCCATCGATAAAAATACTTCCGTATCAGAATCGTTAACTCAAACTTTGGAAGAGAGCGTCCGCAAAAATGAATCATACCAGAAAGCCAAGGAACGGCAGCTAATAGTGATGGAAACCTGGTTGGCTTGGGATGCCATGATTATACAAAGCGCCGGGAAGCTAGGCTGCGGGGTTTTGTGGAGCAAGGATTTCAATCACGGGCAAAGTTATGGGAGGCGACAGCGATGAACCCGTTTGTTGAGGGCTAATATTGTCTATAAAAGTATTTTCTATTGAGATTGTGAATGCACCATGACTTCATTTTGATAGGAATCTCCTGGAAATCAAGTTCTCGTTTAAATTTGACTTAGTACTTGTTTGAGTCTCTCGGTACGGTATCTATTGGTTTGGCCTTTAATTAACTTTTCCCCATTATATATAATTGTCCGGATAATCACTAAAGGTTATTCCGTATGACGGGTCCCTGACAGTCACCGGTATCCTTGATAATCCCCGCCCCATCCCCGGCATCCCTATGCCGCCGTTGGAGTTATAAGCCAACGTCAATGAAGGGCTCATTCCATTAGTCCCCGGCGGGAGTTCAATCGGGTATTTATATACCAAAGCCCCATTTGGTCGGCTGCGGGATTTTCAGCTTATCCTTGCGCGTACGTCGCCATAAGCGCGGATAGAACCGAAAATATTCCTAAACAGAGCAACCATTTTATCTACTAAACACCGGTTTTTAATTCCAGCGACCCCAAACCCAGCAGGAATTTATTGGGCAAAACACGAAAATATTTGTGTGTCCGGGGAATACTTAAGTGAAAAGTGGTGGGATTATTGCTATACGCTGCGGTTATCGGTGATATTGTCGGATCCAGAAAGCTCCCCAACCGGGGTGAGGTCCAGCAAAAATTTTTAGAAGTAGCCCGGGCGGTCAACCTGAGATTTAGAGAAGCTATCGAATCTCCTTTCACCATAACCCTTGGCGACGAATTTCAAATCCTGGTGCATAATCCGGTTGTGGTGCCGGACCTTATCCCCTATGTAAAGAAAGAGATGCACCCGGTCCAGCTTGTTTTCGGAGTCGGCCTGGGTGTCATCACCACCGAAATAAACCGGCAACAGGCTATCGGCATGGATGGACCGGCTTTTCATTTTGCCCGGCAAGCCCTGGAAAAGGCCAAGAAAAAAAAACCGGGGGTCGTTTTCTTAGCCGACCACCCGGCCATTGAAATGGTGAATGCGCTCCAACACTTCATCGAGTCCTGCCTGAGAAGAAGAACCAGGCGGCAATTAGAAGCGGTGGACCTCTTCGAGCTAGGCCTGACCCAACAGCAGATCGCCCAAAAAATCGGGGTTACTCAGGAAACAGTCAGTGAGTTAATCTCCAGCGCTTATTATTGGGAGGTTCAGGAAGCCCTCTCGGCGGTCAGGAATTTCCTGGCGACATTGTAGCCATTCTTTTTTCATGTATAGGTTTACCTTATTGTTTTTATAAATATAGGTTTCCTTTATTGTAATTAATATTATAGGTTACTAACCCTATATTATGGTTGGGAGGTTGCTTTTGGAACCAAAACTGGTTATCTCCCTATTCTTTTTAGCCCATTTTATAGCTGATTTTATTTTACCGGCCTGGAAAGCGGGTTCTAAAAAACCACTGCCCTTCTTAGGTTATATACTCCATGGAATTACCCTGCTCGCAACCGGTGCCATTCTTACCTTGCCCTTTCTCAGTCCGCGATTATTAATGGTTAATCTAGCACTCACCCTCATTCATTTAATTATTGATCTGATTCATCCGCGCTTGAAAAAAAGCTTCCCTTTTTTCGGTCTGGAGTTCTTTTTATTTGAGCAATGTTTGCATTCGCTATTTATCCTTTCAAGTTGGCCTTTTATTCAAGGGGTGGAGCTCAATTGGATCAATATCCGGCTCGGCTATCACCTCGTAAGTTGGTATCCCGTTCTTGGCCGGATAACTGCTAAACAATTGTACTTGGCGGTGGTGGTTATTACCGGTTATATCTTCGGCCTCAATGGTGGAACGATCATTGTCCGCCAAACGTTACAAAAGTTCGATTTTATTAAAAAGCCCCAAAACAATGGAGGAACCGGTACTACCGGCCTGGAAAACATCAGGCAGCGCTGGAGCATCGGCGCGGCTGTCGGGATTCTGGAGCGCTTACTCATTATTACCCTGGTACTGTTAAAAAACTACGCCCTCATCGGCTTGGTGCTGACCGGGAAATCGCTGGTCCGTTTTAAGGAGTTTACTGATCAGGAATTTACCGAGTACTATCTTATCGGGAGCTTAACCAGTATACTGGTGGCCTTGGTGGTGGGAATACTTCTGATCAGCTTATTCAACCTGGAAAACGCCTCTCATTTTTTGAGTGGGATTTTTGGAATGGGGGGATGAGAGGGATTATAAATTTCCACAATACAAACAAGGGCTAACATAATTTGATCCGGCGCCAAACTTGGACACCGGATCAAATTATTACGCTGTATGGGATTTTCTGCGAAAAGCCTCAAGCAGCTTTAAGTTGTTCTCGAAACCAACTGCCGGAGACCTTTTCCTTCTGCAAGAGATCCGCCACCACTTTGTCGATGGTCTGCTTACGCTCTTCGATGATCTCTCGGACCCGTGATTTCTGTTCATCCAGGATCTCCGTCATTACTTCGTAAATCCGTTCCTTCCCCACCAGGTCTTCCTGAACGATCCCCAAACGGGATAAACCGGTGAGAATGATCTGTTTGGCTATATTGGTGGCCTGTTCAAAGTCGTTGCTGGCCCCGGTGCTCCAGTTTCCATAGAAGGATTCCTCGGAAATAGCGCCCCCAAGGCAGATGGCGATCTGATCCAGCAGGTATTCCTTGGTGTACAAGTACTGCTCCTGAACCTGGGCTTGTCTCATGAAGCCTAAAGCCTTCCCCCGGGGAATCACCGTCAGTGTGGCCACCGACTCCGGACGCAAAACCTCACTGATTAAGGCGTGGCCGACTTCGTGCACGGCTACTCTTTTCAATTCCTCAGCCTCGGGCCGGCGTTCAAGCTTTTCGCCCATAATCACCTTATCAATGGCCTCCCGGATATCCTCCATGGCCAGTTCCTTATGGCCGCGGCGGTAAGCCAAAATGGCCGCCTCATTGAGTAATGATTCCAGATGGGCCCCGGAAAAACCAAAGGTATCCTTGGCGATCTCCTCCAAGTTAACCCCCTTGGCCAACGGTTTGCCTTTGGCGTGAATATTCAGGATATGCATCCGGCCTTCTTTATCAGGAAGATCTACCTTCACCTGGCGGTCGAAACGGCCCGGACGTAAAATAGCCCCGTCCAACAGATCGGCCCGGTTGGTGGCGGCAATCAAAACGATTTTAACCGCTTCATTGGGTTTAAGGCCGTCCATCTCCACCAGCAACTGGTTCAAAGTCTGATCGTATTCCAGATGCGAGGTATGGCTGCCCCTTTTCCCGGCGATTACCTCAATCTCATCAATGAAGATAATTGCGCTTTTCTTCCCCATTTTCTGCGCCAGTTGTCTGGCTTTGTTAAAGAGCTGCCGGACCCGCTGCGCCCCAACTCCGGCATACATCTCAATGAATTCCGAACCGGAAGCCGAAACAAACACCGAACCGGTATAGTTCGAGGCCGCTTTGGCCAGCAGAGTCTTTCCGGTTCCCGGAGGTCCGGTCAGCAAGATCCCTTTTAAGGGCCTAATCCCTAACTTGCCTATCTGTTCCTGATCCCTGACAAAATCAAGGGCCTCCAGCAATTCCCGTTTGGCGATCTCCTGCCCGCCAATGTCTTCGAATTTCACCCCAGTATCGGTCCGCGTCATCGTTTGTTGTCCCAGCGTCTCAAAGTTTCTGCCGATACGGCCCTGTGTAAACAGATATAAAACGAATAATGCTCCGGCTATTAACAATAACGGGGTCAGGTCGACCCCACGCCAGAAAAGGAAGACCGTCAAACCTAAACCGATTCCAATAAGCCATTCCATATATTTCTTAATCAAGCGGAGTCACCTCCCGAATTGTTATTAAACGTCAATGCCTTGGCAGGGACCGGAATTACCTCATAAAGATAATTGGCGCCTTTTTCCAGTTGAAGATAGATGTTGTTCTGGCTGAAATAAGCCTTAGCCCGGACGCCCCGGCACGAATCCAGCTCTTGCTTCAACTGAATGTAATGCCCGGATACAGCGGCTTCTTCCAAATAAAACGACAATTGATACCTGACCTCTTCCAGATAGGTATTACGCTGATCGCTTATTTTAAAGGTTTTTACCGGCAGATTATAGTAAAATTCAGCCCTTTGCTCCACATAGTCCAACACCTTTTGGAGGTTGTCCACCTTCCGGAGCCGCAGGGAGATAACCATACCGTCCTTACCCTGCTTAACGGAAAAATCCTTAATCGCTTTAACTGTTTGGAGATCACGTTTTAAAGGGTCCACCACCTTAAATTTGGTGGTTAAAAACTCACCGCCAAAAAGCGCCCCGACAGTTATTACAAACGCGAGCACGATTAGCCCGATATGAAGATTCTTTAAAAGTTTCAAATACAATAACACCTCCCCATCCGCAGCGTAAGCAAGAAAATTTCAGGTTACATAAGTTGACATAAAAATTCTATCATAAACTGTTCTTTGATAATATAGGCGATTTCTGGAACAACAGAAAAAACCAAAGAATGAACGCCGGGGCGTTCATTCTTTGATCGGAGCCAACTTCGCCTCTGCCAAAACTTGATTTATGAGTTTAAGATCATAGATATTTTTTAGATCAGGTTTGCTTTTCCCTAAAAAACCCAGTTCGTAGGCATGATCCGCCGACTCAAACATTGTCGCCGCCAAAGGATCATAGGTCAATTCAAAACGTTGAAAGGCTTGGGTTAAAATCTCATCCGGCAATGGCTTCCCGGTCAATTTTTCAATTTCGGCGTTTACTAATTTTTGGGCTTCATTAAGATTGTTATTAAGCCGCCTGGTAAGATCAACATGGGCTTTCAACCATTTTTTAACAATGGCGGGCCGTTCTTTGAGGAATTTTTGAGTTACAATAATATTGGCGGTAACAAATTTACCGTTCGGCCAGGTGTCCCGTTCATCAACGAGAAGCGCCCCGTGGGCCTCCATAATTAACCTGCTGACCCACGGTTCCACGGTCCAGGCTCCGGCAATCTCCTTTTTCATGAAAAGGAGCAGTTGATCGGGGTTGGCGATTGGGATGACTTCAACTGTTCCACCCTGTTCCAAGGGTCTTAGACCGTTTTTCTTCAAAAAATACCGCAACGAAACATCTTGAGTGTTCCCAAGTTGTGGGGTGGCCAGTTTTAAACCTTTTAACTGTTTGTACTTTTTGATATTCAAATCGGACCTGACTACTAAACCCGCTCCGCCGCTGGCCGCTCCGGCAATAATCTTCAATAATGTTCCGTTTGTTTTAATGTAACCGTTAATGGCCGGATTTGGTCCGATATAAGCTAAATCCAGCTGTCCGGACATCATAGCCTCAATTACCGACGGACCGGCGTTAAAGATATAGGGCTTAATTTCAATATTGCCAAGCTCTTTTTGAAAAGTGCCATTAGCCATTCCGACCAACGCTTGAGCATGGGTAATGTTAGGGAAGTACCCCACCCGTATTACCTCTTTCTTGGCAATCCCAATGCCGCCGCTCACCAGCAAACAGATTAGAAAGAAAACCCCTGACCATCTCTTTTTCAAATTCCTATTCCCCCTCTTTTTAATATAACATTCTATTCAAAAAGTTTCCAAAGGAGCCTGGCACGGTTTATTAAAAACGCCATCATTTAAAAAAACAAGCTCCCAAAATAAAAAAGCCAACTGGGTTTGTAAAAAACCAATTGGCCTATGAACAGTCGGATAAGATGGAGCGCTTAAAGCCTCAACTTTTCTCTCCCAGAAGCTGGTAAACTTTCTCCGACTCCTCCCGCTCCAGCGTCTCTTGAATATAGGTCTGGGTGTATTCTTCGGCTGTAAGATTAATCCGCACCGGTTCTTCCAGCTTTTGATAGTTGGAGTTAAAAAGAATCCTAATCTCAGGGCGAAATGGCATTCCGTGATTAATTCCCACCACTTTGGCAACTTCCCCGCTGTTTAACCGGACCAAACTACCGATCGGATAAATGGCCATGCTGGCCACAAAGGCTTTTAATACTTTCACATCAAACAAATGAGAATCACCCAGCAGCGTCTTCAGGGCTTCATACGGTGTAAACCTGGCCCGGTGTTTCCGCGGCGATATGCAAGCGTCGTAAACATCAGCCACAGCGATAATCTTCCCAAAAAGGCTTATTTCGGGTCCTTTCAAACCGGCCGGGTATCCGCTACCGTTTATTCTCTCATGATGCTGCCGGATCGCTTCCAGAACCGTCTCGGAAAAGTCGCCTCCCGCAAGCATACCGCAGGCATTATCCGGATGCCGTTTAATCTCCACCCACTGTTCAGCGGTTAATTTATTGCTTTGGTCATAGATTGAAGGGTCGATTTTGATCATTCCATAATCATGCAGCAGGGCAGCCATCCCCAACTCTTTCAACTCTTCCGGGTTGAGTTTTAAGCTTCTACCGATTATCAGGGCAAGGATACAGACATTTACCACATGGGAATATAAATACAAGTCATAGGTCTTTAGATGGCTTAGATTTAAAAGGACATTGGCGCTTAAATCGATTTGGTTTTCAAGATCCCCCACCATTCCCTGGAGTATAAAAGAGTCGGTTTCTTTAAAATCACCGGAACCCATCAGATTTTTAGTGATGCCTACCACCCGGTCGTGGGCGGCGGAGATTTTTGGAGCCAGCAGGGCTTCCTGCTGTTCTACCAGGCTTGGTTTTAGCTCTTCCACCTGGACTTCGTCGAAGCCCCAGAATTTCAATTTGGTGATAAGCTCAGCGGTTAAAACAGTCTTTTCATTTAGCATTAATATGCCGTTGTCCTGGCATACATCCTTGGCCAGAACCATCCCCGGGACCAGTATGGATACTTTAACGGGCCTCATAGTATTCCCCCAGACTATTGATCAGCTTCCCGCAAGGCAACGTAAATAGTGATCTCCCCCAAATCGGTTCCCACCGGGATTACCAGTATCTGCAGGTCTTTTATCGACACTTTGACCTCTTTCCCCATAAATAACGAAGGCGGGGTAATATTACAGCAAAAACCATTATTCCCCAGCTCAGTGGCTGCGTTCCCAGTAATGATATTCCCCAGTTCACTAATGGCGCTTTTTCCGATTTCGTCGAAATCATCGACCGGCATTCCCATTAACATCGTAGAGGCTAATTTTTGAGCAGTCTCAGTGGTCATGCTATAAATTACCTGCCCCAAAATATCACCGGTTACCCCAATGACGGTATTGACATCCTTCCCTTCAATAGGCGAGGAAGTTAAGCTCAATTTTCCTTTAGTTACCTTGGTTTTACCAACCTTCTCCAAGACCATAAAAGCAGCCGATACAAATGGGTTGATAAATTCAACTTTCATTGGTGACCTCCTTGTTATAGCAAATTAGTGTGCGTATATAAATAATTTCGGTGAGCGTTAAATTTTTCCTGCTAAACCAAGGCCGTTTGCATAAAAAATTAATCCTCCCATAGAAAAGGAGGATTTTTTAATTATAATAGTTTCTGCCTGCAAAACTTCAGGAAAAATATTTTTTAGCTTATCCTTTAAATCTTTAAATAATTTTCAAGAACAGCATTGCCATTTTAAATGATTACACCAGTTAACCTAGAGTTAATTGGGAAAAACCGGTTTCTACAGTTTGGAAAATTATTTTGTCATCTTCCACCCGAGTCCGGACGGTCTTTCCCGGCCCCAATTTACCCTTTAAAAGCTCTTCGGAGAGGGGATTTTCAATTAGTCGCTGCACCGCCCGCCTTAAGGGCCGGGCTCCGAAGATCGGGTCATACCCCTCTTTAGCCAGAAAATCTCTAGCCTCATTGGTTATCTCCAGAGTAATGCCTTTTTCATTTAATTGTTTGGCAACCGGTTTTACCATCAAGTCGACAATCTTCTTAATTTGTTCCCTGGTTAAAGCATGGAAAACAATGACTTCGTCAACCCGGTTCAGGAATTCCGGCCGGAAAGTCCGTTTTAATTCATCAAGGACTTTCCCCTTCATCTTCTGGTAATTATCGTTCTCCTCATCCTGGGATATCTGGAATCCGATTGCCCCCTGGCGCTCTATTAAATTGGCTCCGACATTGGAAGTCATTACCACCACCGTATTCCGGAAGTCGACCGTCCGGCCATGGGCGTCAGTAAGGCGGCCGTCTTCCAATACTTGCAATAGTATGTTGAAGACTTCGGGATGGGCCTTTTCGATTTCATCCAGGAGCACCACTGAGTATGGTTTTCTCCGCACCCGCTCGGTCAGTTGGCCGCCTTCCTCAAATCCGACATAACCGGGGGGAGAGCCAACCAGTCTGGACACTGTATGTCTTTCCATATATTCGGACATATCCACCCGCACCACTGCATTTTCATCACCGAAAAGAGCTTCCGCCAAGGCTCTGGCCAATTCGGTCTTGCCCACTCCGGTCGGCCCCAAAAAGATAAAGGATCCTATCGGCCGTTTGGGGTCTTTAAGACCCGCCCGCGCCCTCCGGATGGCCTTGGAGATGGCTTCAACAGCTTCCTCCTGCCCCACAACCCTTTCGTGCAAAATATCTTCCATCTTCAAAAGGCGCTCGGTCTCCTCCTGTTGCAATTTAACCACCGGGATACCGGTCCAACTGGCTACTACATAGGCGATGTCTTCGTCAGTGACTGTCGGTTCGACCATGCTGCGCTTATTTTTCCATTCGTTTCGGAGGCTATCCAATTGCTGCCGGAGTTTTTGTTCCTGATCCCGCAGTTCGGCGGCTTTTTCGAACTCTTCATTCTTGATGGCCGCTTCTTTTTCCTGTTGAATCAAGTTAACCTGATCCTCCAGGTTTTTCAAATCCGGCGGGGTAATGGTAGTCTTCAAACGGACTTTGGATGCGGCCTCATCAATAAGATCAATGGCCTTATCAGGCAGGAACCGGTCGGTAATATAGCGATCCGACAGATTTACCGCCGCCTTAATGGCCGAATCAACTATCTTGACCCGGTGATGGGCCTCATACCGGTCACGAAGACCGATTAATATCTGTTCAGTCTCCTCTTTGGTCGGTTCTCCAACCTTAATCGGCTGGAACCGCCGTTCCAAAGCAGCGTCTTTTTCAACGTGTTTCCGGTATTCATCCAAGGTAGTGGCGCCGATACATTGCAATTCCCCGCGGGCTAACGCCGGCTTCAGAATATTGGCGGCATCGATGGCGCCTTCAGCGGCGCCGGCTCCGATTAGGGTATGCATCTCATCGATAAAAAGGACCACATCCCCGGCGTTTCGTATCTCCTCCATCACCTTTTTCATTCTCTCTTCAAATTCGCCGCGGTATTTGGAACCGGCAACCATTGAACCCATATCTAAAGAAACCACCCGTTTATTCCGCAATACCTCCGGGACTACTCCATGGATAATTTTTTGGGCTAGTCCCTCGGCAATAGCCGTTTTTCCAACGCCCGGCTCCCCGATTAACACCGGATTATTCTTGGTGCGGCGTGATAAAACCTGAATTACCCGTTCGATCTCGTTTTCACGGCCGATTACCGGATCTAGTTTTCCTATTTTGGCTAATTCGGTCAAGTCCCGGCCGAACTGGTTCAGAGTCGGCGTTTTGTTGGACCCTCTGGCCATTCCGGGTTGGTCCTGGAACATACCGGTTCCGCCGCCCAGAAGGTTGATGACCTCTTTCCGCACTTTATCAAGATCCGCTCCCAGATTCCGCAGGACTTGAGCGGCTACCCCCTCGCCTTCGCGGATTAAACCGAGCAGGATATGTTCGGTGCCGATATAATTATGCCCAAGTTGCCGGGCCTCATCCGCCGCCAGTTCCAGTACACGCTTGGCCCGCGGAGTAAAGGGAATCTCCCCGAAGGGATTGGTTTCCCCGGTCCCGATTATTTTCTCCACTTCCTGGCGGATTTTGTCCAAGCGGAGGTTTAAGGACTCCAAAGCCTTGGCCGCCACGCCTTCACCCTCGGCCAGTAGGCCCAATAATAAATGTTCGGTGCCCACTACATTATGTCCCAACCTGGCAGCCTCTCGCTGGGCCAAGTATACCACCTTGCGCGCTCTTTCCGTAAACCTTTCAAACATTACCTTCACACCCCATTATTCTTAAATTTATCCCGCAGCAAAGAAGCACGGTAATAATCCCGTTCAGCCGGGGAGAGCTCTTTCCCGGCAATTTTCTGTAGAATCGAGGCTCTAATCATAAACATCAATGCCTTCACGGTCGTTTTATTGATCCCAGGTATTATTCCCAGTTCAACCCCTAACTTAACATCCGACAACAACTTCAGCGCCTCCTGCGAAGTGAGCATTCGGGCCTGGGAGAGTAAACCATAAGAGCGGCAAACCCGGTCCTCCAACTGAATCTTGGAATCTTTGAGCAAAGCCTCGCGGACTGCCCGCTCCCGTTCAATAACCTGCCGGCAGACGCTCTTTAAATTGCCGTTAAGTTCCACTTCGTTCCGGCCAAGAGTCACCGAATTTGATATTTGATAAATATCCCCCAGAGACTCGGTTCCCTCGCCGTACAAACCGCGGATACTGATTCCGATATGGGTCAGGGCTGATAGAACTTTTTTTACCTGATCCACAATAGCCAACCCCGGTAAATGAAGCATCACCGAGGCCCGGAGTCCGGTCCCGGCGTTAGTCGGACAAGCGGTGAGATAGCCGTAACGCTCATCGAAACTGATATCCAAGTTTTCTTCCAAATAATCATCAACCTGGTTGGCTAGCGTCAACGCCCCCTCCAGGGAGAACCCGGGGGTCAGCGCCTGGATGCGCAAGTGGTCTTCTTCATTGATCATTACGCTTATCGATTGTTCCTGATTAACCAGTAACATCCGGAGATGAGGCCGCTCGATAAATTGCGGACTGCAAAGATGTTTTTCGACCAGGACAAAACGGTCGTTAGGAGTCAGCTCCTCAACTTTGATCAAAGCCAGCGGTTCTAAAGGCGGTTTTTCCCGGATTACCCGGCTGATCTCCTCGGTTATGGAACCTAACTGCGAATCCTTGGCAACATTTGGGAAGGGGATGCCCTTGAAGTTACGGGCTAATCTTACCCGGCTGCTAAGGGCGACATCGCTCGCCTCCCCGTCAGAGTTGATCCATGAAGGCAAAAACTCTTTAAAATAATCCTGTTTATTCAAGGCCAGTCCTCCTATAGTTCCCGTTCCAGACGGCGAATTTCATCACGGAGAAAGGCGGCTTTCTCGTAATCCTCTCTCCCGATTGCTTGTTGCAATTGACTCCGGAGATCGGTGATCTCTTTTTGCACACGGAATTTACCCCCCGTTCGTTTGGGGACCTTCCCGGTATGTCTGCTGCTGCCGTGTATTTTATTAAGCAACGGTTCTAACCCGTTTTGAAAATCGCGGTAACAATCCCCGCAACCCAATAAACCTGAATTCATAAAATCAGAGAAAGTCAGACCGCAATTATGACAATGGATTTCAGTATTGGTATCGGGTTGTTGATACAGATTTAAGTCGCCCTCCAATAATCCGGCGATAAAATTTTGAAAATTAAAGCTTGGTTCAAAAAAGATCCCCAGCTCATTTCCGACATTCTTGGCGCAGACCTCACACAAATGCATTTCAACTTTATCATAGTTGAGTATTTTGGTCAGGTGTACGGTTGCGGGGCGTTCCTGACAATTCTGACACAACATTATTCCCACCTCATTTCGGTACATCGGCCCAATTGTTTCCGTGTACCCATTTTATTCTTCAGATTTGCTACCTAACACCATCAAAAGAGCTTTTAAAAATTTGGCCCGTAAATAACCCGCGTAATCCTCGGGGATACCGGCAAATTCATCGGTCATTTTCAAAATCAGCTGAGCGGCTTCCTCCGAAATTATTTTCCCCTCAGTCAACCGCCCTAACAGTAATTCCGTTTCGTTTTCATCCAATTCTTCCGGAACCAATTCCCGGATCAGTTGGGGGAAATCCTCCGTTTGCCAAGTAATTTGGGTAATCCGAATATAACCCCCGCCGCCTCTTTTACTCTCGACTATAAAACCCCGGTCGAGGCTGAAGCGGGTCTCCAATACATAGTTTATCTGTGATGGGGCGCAGCGGAACATCTTTGCCAAATCGCGTCTCTGCAACTCGACCATTTTTCTCTGGAGCAGCACCCCGCGGAGATATTGTTCAATAAAATCGGCCAAACTACCCATATTTGCATCATCTGACCTTCCTTGACCTTATTTTAATGAAAATAATTTTAAAAAACAAGGGAAGGTTTTAAGCCATCCTTCCCGAAATTTTCGTTCCTACACCCATTATTCTATATTTTTATCTATTTTTTTATATTAGCGGGATATTTTAACGTTCTAAGCCCTTATTCGCTATAAGTATTCAAACTTGAAGGCTCCGATTTCCAGACTTGCTGACTTCCGGATTCCATCCCCGTCGCCTTGCTTAATTTACTTTCTTCCCGAACAGTTGTGATCAAATAAATACCCGGGATTAATCTTGGCGCCGTTTTTTTCGATTTCAAAATGTAGATGGCTGCCATAAGCCCGCCCGGTCGCCCCCACCAGCCCGATAACTTCCCCTTGATTGACTTTTCGGCCTAAAGAGACGTAGATTCGGGATAAATGCCCGTAATAAGTGCAGCAATCCCCATGGTCAATTTTGATCAACATACCGTAACCACCCATCCATCCCGCGTAACGGATTATTCCATTTCGGGCCGCTTTAACAGGCGTGCCGGTGGGGGCGGCTATATCCAATCCCTGATGCATTCTTCCCCAGCGAAATCCGTAACGGGAAGTTAAATGGCCGCCAACAGGCCGGATAAATGATGACCAAACGTTCTTGAATACTTTGGTCGCCGGGATTGGCGGTAGAATAGCCACTGCCCCGGCAGGCAAAGGATCGCTTAACCGGGGATTTAACCGTTTAAACTGCCATCTCTCCAAGCCATATTTATTGATGATCGAATTAATGGTATCACCGGTCCTAACCTGGTATTTCCCCAGATTGGCGAGATCCGCATCAACCGGAGGTATATACAAAATTCGGCCGGCCTCTATCCGGGCCGGATTAGCAATCTCATTCACCATTCGCAACTTTTCCAGGGAAACGCCATAATTCCGGCTAATCCGGTAAAGGTTGTCTCCCTGTTTAATTTTATATTGCGGGAGGTTAGTATCGAGTATCGCCCTGCGGGTTAAGGAATTACCTACTGCCAGAAAAGGTTTTGTCTGCTCCAAGTTTTGATAGTTAACCGCTGTTTTGGAGTTGGTAGCCACAGCCAAAATACTGCTTAAAACCGTGCAAAACACCAAAGCCCCGAGGGCTCCCGCATAATACCAAGCAAGCTTTGGCACTGAGAATAATCTTATATTCGAAAACAACCTGGTATAAGTTCCCTTTGGCCCGGTTTTAAAAAAATTCATATTCATAATAATCATATTCCTCCAAAAAAAATCCTTCTGGTAGTATTCCCATACCAGAAGGACCTAATTCTAGAATTTTATACCTTTAGCCGCTGTCGAAATCGGAAGCCGGATATTAAGTGATTTACTTGATCTAATTGAAGAGGATTAATATTCGCTGTTTCTCTTTTTTAAGACGTTCTCCGCGAAAGAGGAAGTCATAATCATCTCCCGTAATTCTTCATTCGATTTGGTATTAGTTAACCGGTCGAGCAAAAGTTCAGTGGTTTCGGCCGGGCCGAGTGACCCCAGGACCTTTCTTAAAACCCAGGTGCATTCCAATTCTTCCGGTTTTAATAACAGCTCTTCTTTTCGGGTTCCGGATTTAATAATATCGATAGCCGGGAATATGCGGCGGTCGGCCAACTTCCGATCCAAGTGCAGTTCCATATTGCCGGTGCCTTTAAACTCTTCAAAAATAACATCATCCATCCGCGAGCCGGTTTCTACCAAAGCGGTGGCCATGATAGTCAAACTGCCGCCTTCCTCGATTTTCCGGGCCGCTCCGAAGAAACGCTTCGGTTTATGGAGCGCGCTCGGGTCCACTCCCCCGGAAAGGGTCCGGCCGCTAGGCGGTTCGACAAGATTGTAGGCCCGCGCCAGCCTGGTTATGGAATCAAGCAAAATCACCACATCCTTGCCGATCTCTACCATTCGTTTGGCTCTTTCCAGCACCAGTTCGGCTACACGGACATGATTGTCGGCTGGGAGATCAAAAGTTGAGCTAACGACTTCTCCCTTAACCGAACGGGACATATCGGTAACTTCCTCCGGGCGTTCATCAATGAGTAATACGATTAAAAGAATCTCCGGATGATTTTCAGTGATACTATTGGCAATCTTCTTCAACAAGGTGGTTTTTCCCGCTTTAGGCGGAGCCACAATCATTCCCCGCTGGCCCTTACCCACGGGGGCCATAATATCCACCAGCCTCATGGCCGTCTCTTTCGGGGTCGTTTCCAACCGGACCCGTTCATTAGGATAAATCGGAGTCAATTCTTCAAAATGAGTGCGTATTCTAAGAGAATCAGGATCAACAAAGTTTACCGCCTGCACTTTCAGGAGGGCAAAATAACGTTCATTATCTTTGGGAGGCCGGACCTGTCCGGAGACCAAATCTCCCGTCCGTAAATTAAAGCGGCGGATCTGGGATGCCGAAACATAAATATCCTCCGGACCGGGGCTGAAATCCTCAACTCTTAAAAAGCCGAAGCCGTCCGGTAAGATCTCCAATACCCCTTGGGAAAAGATTAAACCTTCCTTTACCGCCAAAACCTTAAGAAGTTCGAAGATCAGCTCCCGTTTGCGAAACTTGGTGTAGTTCTCAAGTTCCAATTCACGGGCCATATCCTGTAATTCCTGAAGGGTTTTGGCCTCCAAATCTGCTAGCTGCATCAATCAAGCCTCCTTGATGGCAAAGAAAAACAACATCTTTAATATCTTTTGATTAAGTCTGTTATTAGATTTAAATACGGGATTGATCTTCCTAAATCGCGGGGTAAATCTTTCAGATCTATTTTATTCGGTTTTAGTTTTCTTATCACAGGATGGTATTTGAAATGCGGATATAATAGAATGCGGATTTTGCCATTACTTACGGTTTAAAACCGGGATGAACCTTGCTGGCGTCAAAACTGGTAAAACCCTTTTCGGTTAAAGCTATGGAGCGGGCTTCCTTCACTATTCGTAAATCTTCAATCGTCTCCGCATAAATTATATGTAAGCTTTGGCAGTATGGGCAATGCAATTCCAACTTTTCAGGAAAAACGTCGATTTCAATCTGATTATTGCCGCAACGGCAAAAAAGATTATTTTGTTCGGCGATCTGGTGGAGGTGGTTTAAAACCTCAAACATTACCTGGGGATTGGTAAAATAATCATCGAAACCGAGATTATTAACGATACTACCAATATCGTTCTGTTTTTGCTGAATGATCTTCTCCAGCGAGCTTTCAGTGCCGACGTACCCGAGTTCCTGCCCTGTTTCGGTGCAGCGAAGCACCGAAGTGGCTTTTTCCAACAATTCTTGCCGGGTAAATTTAGTTATATGTACTTCTTCACAAATTAAACAAGGCATTTGGAGGAAGAATTCTTTAAAATTTCTGGTGTTGATCGATAATTTATTAAAACCGCATTTGCATTTGACTCTAACCGGGGAATGACCGGCGAAGTCGAAAAGCGAAATCCGGTGAAACTCAAGCCGGCCGCATAAAGGACAACGTAATGCGAGACAACGTTGGGTAGGAATTAACATGCCAACCGCCTCCATTCAAATAAGGATTCGGCACGCCCACTAGAAAATCCTCCTTTTTTTTGGAACGGATATCTACTCAAATCCCCAAATTATTCGTTAAGAATACTAATAATTCTATCGTAAACCGTAGTCAGACCTTCTACAAACTCCACCCCGCCCATTTCCAGAGCGGCCCTGGGCATACCATAAACAATACAGCTCTCTTCATCCTGGGCTATAGTCCGCCCTCCCAAGTCCCGCAATAGTTTCATCCCCTGGGCTCCATCGGCTCCCATTCCCGTTAAGAGAATGCTGACAGATCTCCCCGGGCAAGACTCGGCGATGGATTTGAATAAAAAATCCGCCGACGGTTTTAGAATCAATTTCGGTTCCTCGGTGACTTCTACGATCAATGAGTCCTTTGTCCGTACGACCTTGGTCTGATAACCCGAAGGGGCAATCAAGGCCTTTCCGGGCGCTATTGCATCCCCGGTCTTGGCCTCAGTAATCTCCAATGCGCAAAGCTCGTTCAAGCGCCTGGCAAATACGGCCGTAAAATCCTTCGGCATATGCTGGGCGATAATGATTCCAACCGGAAAATCTTTGGGGAATTTAGGCAGAAGGTAATATAGGGCCTTTGGCCCGCCGGTTGAGGCGCCGATAGCAATCAAATCTTGCTTGAATACTTTTCCGGCCGGAAAAAGGCGCTGCCGCCGCGTTTCCGGCCAAACCGCCAAAGTTGCCGGGTTATTTTTCAACTTGGAATCGACAATACCAGCGGCAGTCTTAATTTTAGAGATTAATTCCGTCCTGATCGTCTCAAGTCCTGAATAATCGGTTTCCTGGGCGGAGGGCTTGGTAACAAAATCGACCGCGCCCATTTCCAAAGCTTTGATGGTTGTCTCCGCGCCTTGCAACGTCAAGTAACTCACCATAATCACCGGCAAAGGAGACCGTTTCATAATCTGTTTTAAACAATCCAAACCGTTAAGGTTTGGCATCTCTATATCCAGAGTGACAACGTCCGGTTTTAAACTGTCGATTTTCTGTAAAGCATCGCCACCGTCGTTAGCGGTCCCGACAACGGTTAAGTCCTCATCACTAGCCAGCATATCAGTTAAAACTTTACGTATCAGCGCCGAGTCATCGACGATTAGCACCTTAACCGGCAATCAAATCACCTTCCGTGGAATTTACCTAATACTCTTTCGACATCCCGCCCTTTTTTCCTGCTAGATCAGAATTTGCTTACAACGCCGATAGCTATTAATCGGGTAGGTATACGGCCCGCACTTGACCGGCTCTATTAAAAACCGCAAAAATGAGTTGCCCCGGATTACACCAGTTTCCCAGAGGGAGTCTGGCGCCTTCTTTTAGCTCCGCCTTCAACATTCTTTGATCCTCCACTGAAACAAGCTCTAAATAAGAATGTTCGCTCCGGTGGAAGCAACTTCGAACAATGCATTCTTTACCGTAATAATAACCCTCGATAATCAGCACCTCGTTTTTACTATTTAACACCGCCCGCCCTTCAAAAAAGGCCCCGGCGGCAACAGGTAAAAGAGCTCTCCAAATAGCGGCTTTTCCGTTACAATATATTCGCGGCCGGGGTGCGTATTTTAATTGAAAAACAACCCCGTCTATTTCGAGGGCTACATTTTGATCATTGATAGCCACGATTTCCCCGCTGACTTCATGAATCGCCGGTCCGGGATTAAAGTCGGCGTCTGCCCGGCTATTTTTCTCCAATGCTCCTGAAACCCGCAGGCTTAAAAATAGAATCAACCCGATAATAAAGATCACTCTGGCCAACGGATCACCCCTTACCCATCATTATCGGCTAAGGGAGATCAAGAAATACTAATATTGGACAATAACATCGTCATAGACTATAATACTACTGGAAGAGAATGCCTTTGGTTTCAAAAATTTAGTCATTTCAATGACTGAAGGAAAGATACTTTGAATGGCAAATGTGCCCAATAAAATCGGAACTTGGCAGATGACGGCTCCCGGTAAAATAGCGAGGGCCTTTATTGATGTTCCTGAACTTAAGCCGGACGAGGTCCTGGTTGAAATAGCCGGTTGTGGTATTTGTCATTCCGACCTCACCGTCTTCTATGGCGGCGTTCCAACTGTTACGCCCCGGACATTGGGCCATGAAATAAGCGGTACGATTGTCGCAGGGGCCACCAATCTTATAGGCCAAGAAGTGATTATCCCCGCTGCGATGCCGTGTAACAACTGCCCAATCTGTAAAGCCGGGCGGGAAAACCGATGTTTGGCGGCGAAAATACCCGGCTACAGCATGGGTGTTTACGGCGGAAATTCCAGCCATATCGTCGTACCTTCCAGCGATCTATGCCACATTAAAGAGAGGAAAGGCATGGCCCTTTCTCATTTAGCTGTAGTTGCCGATGCCGTCGCTTCTCCCTATCAAGCGGCAAAAAGAGCCGCTATACAGCCGGGAGACATGGTAATTATCGTTGGCGCCACAGGAAATGTCGGCGTCTATGCCACTCAAATATGTGCCATCCTGGGTGCTCAAGAAATTATCGGCATTGCCCGCGATCAAGAAAAACTGCATCGGGCGCTCAAGTTCGGCGCTACACATGTAATTAGCAGCCGGAATAAAACCCCCAAGGAAGTCCGGAATGAGTTTTATCAGTATTGTAAAACCAAGGCATTGCCTACTAACTATGGCTGGAAGATCTTTGAATGGACCGGTACTGCTATAGGGCAAGAAATCGCTTTGGAACTGCTCCCATTTATCGGCAAGCTGGTGATCGCCGGTTTTGGGCAGCAGATAAATAAGTTCCCCTTATCCCGGTTGATGGCCTTCGAAGCCGAAATAATCGGATCTTGGGCCTGCCTGCCTAAGTACTACCCGGATGTTCTGAACATGGTAATTAACGGTCTAATTCAGATCGAGCCGTTTATAAAAACCATGCCGATGAGTCGGATTCAAGAAGCCTATGAAGAAACGCGCCAGGGGGGCGCCGGACAAAGAATAATACTAGTCCCTGATTTTTAAAGCCGGGCTTTAAGGTCTGTTAGAATTGAATCATTTTCCTAAGCGACTGCCGGGTGTAACCAACATCGGCGTTATTGACTGCCTGGATATCCGGCACCAAGTGTCATAGTGATTGTCAACGGCCATTGGTTTTAAGTCATTACGTGACCGTCAGACGCTTGGGAAACGCCGGAAAATTTTTCTGGACTTTGACTCTAGACCGTCACCGTTTATCGCCCAAATTTAGCGAACGCGATCGGGCTATTTTGGAAATCTTGCAACCGCATCTATCGAATATATTGTGAATGCTTAGTTTGGTATTATGCCGTATCCATTAAAAGTTTTTTTGAATGCAAAGCGGGACATTATAAAAGTTGTCGAGAGGCGCTCTTTGAACCTCGGCGGCTTGTCCCTTACGATGCCGCCTATATTTATCCGTTGATTGGTAAACCGCAAATAACCGGTAAGTAAGAAATAAGGCTCCAAGATAAAATTGAAATCCTGAATGCTGGATAAGAAAGAAATCGCACGCTAAAAAATCCCGGCTAAAAGGGCCGGGATTTTAACTTTACTACATATCCATACCGCCCATTCCGCCGGGCATTCCTCCGCCGGGCATCATCGGGGCTTTTTCTTTTTCGGGAATCTCGCAAACCAGGCACTCGGTGGTCAACAACATCGCCGCGATACTGGCCGCGTTTTGGAGGGCGCTCCTGGTAACCTTGGCCGGGTCGACAATACCGGCCTGGATCATATTGACATACTCGCCGGTTAAAGCATTAAACCCTTTACCGGCCTCCATCGAGCTGACCTTCTCGACAATAACCGAACCTTCAACCCCGGCGTTATTGGCGATCTGCCGTAAGGGCTCGGTCAGAGCCTTCCGGACAATGGAAATACCGGTCATCACATCGCCGCTCTCCTTAATTTTATCGAGGGCCGGCGCAATCTGGAGTAAAGCCACGCCGCCGCCGGAGACTACGCCTTCTTCTACCGCGGCTCTGGTTGCCGAGAGGGCGTCTTCGATCCGGTGCTTCTTCTCTTTCATTTCGGTTTCGGTAGCCGCTCCAACCTGGATGACCGCTACGCCGCCGGAGAGTTTAGCCAGCCGTTCCTGAAGTTTTTCCCGGTCATAATCTGAGGTGGTATCCTCAATTTGAATCTTGATCTGGTTGATCCGGTTCTTGATCTCCTGGGTGCTGCCTTTCCCATCAACAATGGTGGTTTCGTCTTTGTTAATCTTCACTTGGCGAGCCTGCCCCAGCATGTCGACAGAAGCGTTCTCCAGGGTCATGCCAACTTTTTCGGAAATAACCTGGCCGCCGGTGACAATGGCGATATCGCTAAGCATGGCTTCACGGCGGTCGCCGAATCCAGGAGCTTTAACAGCCACTACATTCAAGACGCCGCGCAATTTGTTGACGATGAGAGTAGCCAAAGCCTCGCCTTCAACATCCTCGGCAATAACCAGGAGCGGTTTTCCCCTTTGAATAATCTTCTCCAGGATCGGCAAGAGATCTTTAATCATAGAGATCTTCTTATCCGTCAACAATATGTAGGGTTCCTCCAAAACGGCTTCCATTCGTTCGGAATCGGTAACCATGTAAGGCGAAACATAACCACGGTCAAACTGCATGCCTTCGACCACTTCGAGATTGGTCCCCATGGTTTGGGATTCCTCAACGGTGATAACGCCGTCTTTGCCAACTTTCTCCATGGCTTCGGCGATTAATTTACCGATCTCGTCATCAGCGGCGGAGATAGCAGCGACGTGAGTAATATCGTCCTTACTCTCCACCGGTTTGCTGACTTTTTTCAACTCATCAACCACAACACTGACCGCTTTTTCAATGCCCCGCTTTAAAATCATCGGGTTGGCCCCGGCGGCCACATTTTTTAAACCCTCATGAACCATGGCCTGGGCTAAAAGAGTAGCGGTAGTGGTGCCGTCGCCGGCGATATCATTGGTCTTGGTGGCAACTTCTTTGGCTAGTTGCGCCCCCATATTTTCAAAGGGGTCGGCCAGCTCGATCTCCTTGGCGATGGTCACGCCGTCATTGGTAATTGTGGGCGAGCCGTATTTCTTTTCCAAAACAACATTGCGTCCCTTTGGTCCCAAAGTAACTTTGACGGCGTCAGCTAGGGTGTTGACACCGCGCTCCAAGGCACGACGCGCATCTTCATTAAAATAAATCTGTTTTCCAGCCATTTTTTCACCTTCCTTAATCTTATAAAAATCGATCCCCGTATGAACCTAACCGGGAAACCAGCTAAAAACGGTTTACCCGGGAAAGTTACTATTCAATCCCTAAAATATCGCTTTCCTTCAATACGGTGCATTCATCACCATCGATTTTAATCGTAGTGCCGGCATACTTGGCAAAATAAACAACATCCCCCACTTTAACTTCGGGAGCGATTCGTTGGCCGTTTTCCATTTTCCCCGGGCCGACAGCCAAAACTTTTCCCTTTTCCGGTTTTTCTTTAGCCGTGTCCGGTATCACTATTCCGCTTTTGGTTCTCTCTTCAGTCTCCACCACTTTAATTAAAACACGATCAGCTAACGGTTTAAAGCTCATGATTCCCCTCCTCTCAATTTTTTGTTAGCACTCAATAAAAGTGAGTGCTAAACCTACAATGATTTTATAGAACTGGGTTTATATTGGCAAGATCCTCTAGTCACTCCTAGGAATTATTTTGCGTAAAATTGGCCAAAATATGCAAAATAGCTTCTGTTTCCTTCCTAAAACTTTATAAATCACCGTTTTTGGAAAATCAGGGATCGCGGAGGCGGATTCCATGCTTCCAGCCAAGCTCTTTCCGATGTTGGCCACCATGTCGAAACCATTTGACTCCCCAGATTTCACCTATGAAATAAAATGGGACGGCTACCGCTGTCTGGCTTTCCTGGATGGCGAAACTCACCTCTACAGCAGGAATCAAAAGGAACTTTCGGCAATTTTTCCGGAGTTCGCCAACCTCCATCAGCGGGTAAAAAGCTCCGGCGCTATTCTTGATGGGGAGATCATTGCCCTCCGTGACTGCAAACCAAACTTTTTGGAATTACAAAAAAGGGCCCAAAACCGGGACATCAAGAGAGTAAAAGAGCTTATGGCTAAAGTTCCCGTGGTTTATATCGCTTTTGATCTCCTTTTTCTAAATCATCAAGAAATTTGCCATCAACCGCTGGAGGAAAGGCGTCGGCTTTTGAAAGCTAATTGCTCCCAAACGGAAGACTTTCTAGTTGCCGATTTTATAGAAAAAGAGGGCTTGGCTTATTTTGAAGCCATATCAAAGCTGGGATTGGAAGGTGTAATCGCCAAAAAAAACGGCTCTCCCTATCTTCCCGGTAAAAGAAGTAAAGCCTGGCTGAAATTTAAAAGAAGGGTAATGCGGAACTTCGTGATCTGCGGTTATACCTTGCATCAGACAAGCCGCGGAGAATTGCGCTCTCTAACTTTAGGAGCTTACGAAGGGAGTACTTTGAAATTTTGCGGTATGGTGGGTAGCGGCTTTACCCAGGATGAGTTAGCAGTTATCCATAATGAACTTCGGAAGATCCGAATTGAAAAAAGCCCTTTTCCCGGGTTAAAAGAAAAACCCCAACATACGGTTTGGGTTCAACCGCTGGTTGTCTGTGAAGTCGAGTATCTAGAGTTAACCGATGAAGGAATATTACGGCATCCGGTTTTCAAGCGGTTCCGCCCGGACCTGCAACCCCTAGACTGCCGCTTTGGAGGTTAAGATGATTTCCAACATTCGCCTGAACAACCACACTGTCCCTGTTAAAAATCTGGCTAAAGTCTACTGGCCTGATGAAGGCATTACCAAAGGGGATTTAATGAAATATTACTCTGAGGTCTGGCCTTATCTAAACCCTCACCTCCGGAACCGCCCAGTATCTCTGGTCCGTTATCCTGATGGTATTGAAGGGAATTTCTTTTACCAGAAAGACGTTCCCGATGCCCCGGAGTGGGTGGAGACTGTAAGTATTCCGTCAGATGAGCGGGTGATAACCTACGCGATGATCAATAATCTGGAGACTCTGATCTGGTCGGTAAATCTGGGGTGCATCGAGGTTCATCCCTGGCTCTCCACCAAAACGGCCCTGGATCTTCCGACCTACATCATCTTTGATTTGGATCCGATGGAACCGGCGGTCTTCAGCGATGCGGTTAAAATCGCTCTATTTGTCAATACCATATTAAAAGAGTTGGCCCTGAAGTCATTCCCCAAAATATCCGGGGCCACCGGAATCCATATTTACCTCCCGGTTAAGCGGGATTATACCTTCCAGCAGACCAGTGATTTCGTGAAGAAAACCGGCGCCGTTATCATCAAGGCCTTCCCCAATTTGGCCACCAATGAGCGAAAAGTGGCTAGCCGGGCCGGTAAAGTTTATATAGATCACTTACAAAACTTGAAAGGAAAAACCATCGCCTCGGTTTACAGCATCCGCCCCTTCCCCGGAGCGCCGGCCTCACTGCCGGTGACCTGGGAGGAACTGCCCGATACCCATCCGGCGATGTTTACCCTCAAGACCGCCATCCCGCGGCTGCAAAAAACGGGGGATTTATTTGAACCTCTGTTGACTTTAAAACAGACACTGCCGGAAATATAGTCCTCTTTTAAAAATAACCCGGTTGAATTACTATGGTATTTCCGGCAATAGCCGTCCGTTCAACTTCCAAAGTCAGTTCGGCGATAACCGGCAGGTGATCCGAGACAAAAGTATCGGCAACCTCGATCTTGGTCAGGCCGAACTCCGGAGTGACAAGGATATAATCCATTTTCGAACTGACAATACCATCTTTGGAACGGAAAGTCCCTTGGTCTTTTATTTCGCCGATACCTTGGAAATTGAGGAAGTTCCGTTCTAAACCGGCCACCGCCGGATCTCCGACATCGCCGTTAAAATCCCCGGTTACAATTAGCGGTCCCGATAGCAAATTGGTAAACTCAATAATTTTAGCCGCCTGTTGCAGACGGTCGGAAACGGATAAACCCAAATGGGTGGTTAAAAAATTAACCCGCACACCCTTGACCAATACCTGAACCAAGGCAAAACTTCTCGGTTCGAGGCTGCCCGGCAATGGAGACGTCCAAACTTGAATAATGGGATATTTACTTAAAATCAAATTCCCGAAATAGCCGTTATTCCGCTCCAAAGAGGCAGAGAAGGCATAAAACATATTCAGTCTTTGGGCGAGCTCGGCCGGAAGATCTCGAAAACCGCTCTTGCTCGACCAGTTGCGATCAACTTCCTGAAGGCCCACTATATCAGGATCAATCTCCCGTATTAAACTGGTCAATCCGTCCGGATCAAAGCTGCCGTACCAATTAATGCCGCTGTGGATATTCAAGGTCATCACTTTTAAAGGTATAGCCGTGGTATCATCTTTCATTTCCGCACCAGCCTCAGCCCTAGCCGTCAAAGGGATAATTAATAATAACATGACTAATGCTATATATATTTTTAGTTTAGACAAATTGTTCCGCTCTCCTATTTAAAATGAGTATCTTCGGGGGATAGGATTTAGGAACCAGGAGCCAGCCAGAAGACGGAAGCCCGAATTAGAAGTAATAAACCAAAAAACCGTGGGCCAAAAAGTTGTTCGAGGTCACCACCAAAATTACTTTGACAGTATCATCAAATCGTTGGGATACCCGGCGACAATCAGTTCCGGAATGTTGTCATTGTTGAGATCGGCGACTGTAAAAGACATGACGCCCCGGCCCAGGTTTATTTCCTTTCCGGTCGGTTTTAAAGCGTTATCTTCCCATTTGAAAAAGTCGATGTAACCGGTGGCGGTGGCGGTAACCAATAAAGGTCCCTCCGGGAAACTTTTAACCCGCATCCCATAGATCGGGCCTTTGGCCGCTTTTCTTAAAAGGAAAACTTCGCTCAGCTTAGTGGCGACCATTTTTAAAACATGCATATTGCCGGGGGCAAATTTTACCCCTTCATCCACGAAAACTTCATCAACCCCGTCTTGGTCTATATCCCCGGCGGCAATCCCCCTGATGTTCCCCATTAAGTCGGACTCTACCAGTAACTCCGGCTGATCTCCTTTAAATTTCCATACTTGAAGTTGACAATTGTATGCTTTGGAGGTCACCTTCCCAACCCGGGCCACGATTATTTCCCGGCGGCCATCGCCATCAACATCGCCACCGGCTATGTTTAAAAGTTGAATGGAATGTTTTTCCTGTTTTATTAAATCGACATGATTTTCATTAATTTGGTAAAGATAATATTGGCTGTTACTAAATGCCAATAGTTGATTTTGATCTGTAGAAAACTTGCCGGTCACCGCCCAAATAATACTGCGGTCTTCAAATAAATTCTCACTTTGCCATTGAATAACCGGCTTAAAATTTTGATCAGCAGTTAACCAGTAGAGATAAACTTCCCGGGCTATATAATTCTTGCCGGCTAAAACCAGTTCATCCTGGCGATTGTTGTCCAGATCCGCCGGTAAAACCTGTAAAATACCTTCCACCAGATACTGGTGGTCCTCAAAATATATCCTATAATCAGAAAAATCGGCGCCAATTAGAATAATTAAGGCCAAAACAAGCAAGAATATCCATCGGTGAAGGAAAATTTTCAAGTTAACACCTACTTTCCATATCTATAATATTTTTCTAGGCGAGGTGGTATCTTTCCTGCCGGTATTCTTAGGTTTTTGATTGTAAATAATTATTCATCAGCCTTTTTCCTTGATGAAAAATGGCCCAATTGCTTTGCATATATACCTTGTTTAACGGCAATATTAAATGAGTACTTGCCAAATAAACTGAAAGGGGGATAGCGATGACCCGAGAGGAATTGGCGGGAAAATCAAAACAAAAATTATCTGAGATCGCCAAAACGCTAGGAATTAGAGGGATTTCCAAACTAACTCGGGAAGATCTGATCGAACATATTTTACTTCTCGACCCTCCATTTTCTGCCAATCCTAACCAAGAAAAGGAGATTTCTCAGCATCTTCATGATACCCTTGCCGGTACTGAACACCCGTATATTCAGCCGTCCTTTCCGGAGTATTCAACCGGGGTGGCAACTATTGAGGAGAATGAAACCCAGATACCATCCACTTACAATGATACCAAGATAGTGTTAATGGTTCGGGATCCGTATTGGCTGTATACCTATTGGAGTATTAGCCAAACAACCAGGGACTATCTTAACGCTACCTTTAACAATTGGAACCGAAGCCCTTTGATCTTAAGAGTTTACGACATTACCAATATTCAGGATTTCGATGGTTCCAACAGCAACTACTATTTTGATCTCAACATCAACAATGAAGCAACCAATTGGTATATCCACGTCGGCGGCCCAAACCGAAGCTTTTGCGTTGATTTAGGTTTTATTCAGGATAACGGTGTTTTTTTCACGATTATCCGTTCAAATATAGTCGTCACTCCCCGCGATAATGTCTCGGATATAATAGACGAAGAATGGATGAGCATCGAAGAGGATTTCCGGAAGTTGTACCGCCTGGCCGGGGCCGGCCGGGGAGACAGCTCCGCCGAACTAGTCGAATCTTTAATCATGCGGCTTGAACGGGAGATGGGTTCAGTCGCAGTCAGCAGTCTTTCCAGTCCGGCTAAATATCCGCCCCAAGAGCGTAAATTCTGGTTTGTGCTTCATACGGAATTGATCGTTTACGGAGCGACTGAACCGGATGCCACGGTAAAAGTCCAAGGAGAGCCGATAAATTTACGGCCGGACGGTACCTTCACCCTAAGATTCGCTCTTCCCGACGGTGTCCGGCATATTCCGGTCACAGCCGTTTCAGCGGATGGTATTGATGAAATAACGATTACCCCTGTCGTGTCCAAACAAACTCACTAAGGAGCCGATTTTACCATGGAGCAAGGTTATTTAGCACTGGTTCTGCATGCCCACTTACCTTATGTACATCATCCCGAATACCCGGATTTCTTGGAGGAAGACTGGTTTTACGAAGCGATAACCGAAACCTACATACCATTATTAAGAGTCTTTCATAGCCTAACGGCCGAAGGGATTAAATTCCGGCTGACCGTCAGTCTCTCTCCGCCGTTAGTTTCCATGTTTAAGGATTCATTATTACAGCAACGGTATCTCCGGAAAATTGAAAAACTGATTGAATTAGCAGCCAAAGAAGTCGAACGTACCAGATGGCTACCCCAATTTCAGGAGGTAGCCTTGATGTATCTTGAGCACTTCCGCTTTTGCCATTATTTCTTCGCTGAAAAAAGCCGCTGTGATTTAACTAATTCCTTCAGGGAACTGGAAGAAGCGGGCAATTTGGAACTGATCACCTGCGGGGCCACTCATGGTTATTTACCGCTAATGCTTAATCAGACGGCTATAAGAGCCCAGATTAAATTGGCCACCGGTTTCCATACTAAAGTATTCGGCCGGAAACCCCGGGGTATTTGGCTGCCTGAATGCGGCTATCAGCCTGGAATTGATGAATTCCTGCGCCAGGAAGGATTACGTTTCTTTTTTACGGATGCTCATGGAGTTTTGCATGCTTCCCCCAGGCCGAAATATGGTGTCTTCGCTCCTATTTATTGCCCTAGCGGGGTGGCCGCTTTTGGCCGGGATCTGGAGTCTTCTAAACAAGTTTGGAGCATGAATGAAGGTTATCCTGGCGATTATGATTACCGGGAATTCTACCGGGATATTGGGTTTGATTTAGATTATGATTATGTCCGCCCATATCTTCCAAGCAGTGGAATCAGAGTGCCTTTGGGGATCAAGTATTACCGCATCACCGGCAAAACACTGGATAAACAACCTTATAATATATGGGCAGGCAAAGAGCGGGCGGCACAGCATGCCGGGAATTTTATGTTCAACCGCCAGAAACAGCTTGAATACCTTGCCCAAATAATCAACCGCCGGCCGATTGTGGTTTCCCCATATGACGCTGAATTATTCGGGCACTGGTGGTTTGAAGGCCCCTGGTGGCTTGATTATTTGATTAGGAAGGTTACTTTTGATCAAAAGGAGATTAAGTTAATTACCCCCGGCGATTACCTTGAAAAATACCCGAAAAACCAGGTCTCGACACCTTCGATGTCAAGCTGGGGCTATAAAGGATTTAACGAAGTATGGCTCGAGGGAAGCAATGATTGGATCTACCGCCATCTGCATAAAATTGCCGACAACATGGTGGAATTGGCGACCGGTTTTCCCAATGCCGGCGGCGATTTGAGGAGGGCTCTCAATCAGGCGGCCAGAGAGTTATTATTATTGCAAAGCAGCGACTGGGCGTTTATCATGAAGACCGGGACCATGGTTGACTATGCTGTTAAAAGGACCAAAACTCATATCAACCGGTTCAACACCCTTTATGAACAGATCAAATCCAACCGGATCGATCCCAATTACCTTACCAAACTGGAAGAACGGGATAATATTTTTCCGGATATTGATTACAGGCTTTACGCCCCCGAAGCAATTCCAAATTCCTATATTCCACAGGCAATTTTGGCCTAGGCTCTATCTTAAATGATTGCTGATTTTAAAAACATTTTTTATCAATTGTCCTAGACAGAGCTTTAGTCTAAATAAAAGCTATTTAAAGCTAATAAAAAACTTCCTCCAGGCAGAGACCGCCGGCCGGAGCTGTGGGTCCGGCCAGGCCGCGATCGTGTTGCTCTAGAATCCGGCGGAACTGGTTTTTGGTTAAGCGTCCGTTTCCAACCAAGATCAGAGTGCCGATAATATTTCTGACCATATGATAGAGAAAACCGTCGGCGTTTATGGTAAAAATTATTTCCGGGCCGTCCCGGTGAACCCGGCAAAAGTTAACTGTACGGATCGTGGTCTTTACCGGAGAACCGGCGGCCTGAAAGGATTTAAAATCATGCTTTCCAACAATTAACAAACAGGTCTCTTCAATTTTCCCTACATCAAGCGGATATTTATAATGATAGACAAAATTACGTTCAAATACCGGGCGGAACTCACTATTATAAATCCGGTAGCTATATGTTTTTGAAAGAGCCGAAAAACGGGCATGAAAGGCCGGAGCAGCTTCAGTGACTGATTTAACGATAATGTCATCCGGTAAAACCGCGTTCAAAGCTTTCAACAGCTTTTCAACCGGGATAGTGGTTTCGGAATAGAAATTAGCAACCTGCCCCCGGGCGTGGACACCGGCATCCGTTCTCCCGGCTCCGATAAGCTTAACTTGTGAGCCGGTGATTTTGGAAATAGCCGTTTCCAACTCTTCCTGGATCGTCACTCCGTTTGATTGGCGCTGGAAGCCGGCATACCTAGTCCCGTCATAGGCTAGCACCAATTTAAGGTTTTTGAGCAAATCTTTCATTAAATCACCCAAGTCTTAAAGGGTCCTTAGAGCCAAGGACGATTGTTTCCCCAAAAATAGATTAGGGCCCGCCCTGGAGTACCCAAAGCCGACCCTAAAAAATCTCCTTTTAAATTAAACCAGCTCTATAATAACCATTGGTGCGGCGTCGCCCCGGCGGGGACCGACTTTTATGATCCGGGTATACCCTCCGTTACGCTCTTTGTACCGGCCGGCGATCGTCTCGAACAGCTTTTTGAGCACTTCCGGCTCGGTAATAGTTTCCGCCGCCAGGCGCCGGGAATTTAGATCGCCTTTTTTCGCCAAAGTGATCATTTTTTCCGCCAGAGATCTGGCTTCTTTAGCCTTGATCTCGGTCGTCTCAATCCTTTCATTGGCAAAAAGGGCCGTTACCAAACTACGAAAAAGAGCTTTCCTATGTGCAGACTCGCGTCCCAACTTCCGTTTCAGCATCAACAACACCTCCTCTTGAAGATCAATAACAATTGGAAATTCTATTCCGGCTTAATTAATTTTGCTATAGAGTTTAGCTTGAACCGGCCGGTTCATCGGCCCCGGCATTTCAGTCCTCGGATTTTCTTAAAAGCAGGCCTAGGCTTTCCATCTTTTGTTGGACCTCTTCCAGAGACTTCCGGCCTAGGTTCCTGACCTTCATCATATCCTCTTCGGTTTTGCGGGTCAACTCTTCAACCGTGTTAATACCGGCCCGTTTGAGGCAGTTATATGAACGTACCGAAAGATCAAGTTCCTCAATGGTCATCTCCAAAATCTTATTCTTGGATTCCTCTTCTTTTTCGACCATAATTTCGGTCTTACCGGCGGTTTGGCTTAGATTGACAAATAACAGCAAGTGCTCGGTCATAATTTTGGCGGAAAGAGACACTGCTTCCACCGGACTGATGCTGCCATCGGTCCAGACCTCTAAAACCAGCTTGTCATAGTCGGTAATCTGACCCACCCGGGTGTGTTCAATCACGTAATTAACCTTTTGAACCGGTGAAAACCTGGCATCAACCGCAATAACCCCGATTATATTTTCGGCGCCTTTGTTTCGCTCGGCCGGACTGTAACCACGGCCGCGATCAATTGTGATTTCCATATTCAAGGAACCGCCTTGGGAGACCGTAGCGATGTATAGATCGGGGTTTAAAATTTCAACATCGCTCGGGACTTGAATATCGGCAGCCGTAACTCTTTTATCGTTCTTTACCTGTAGACGAACCTTTTTAGGACAATCACCATGGATCTTCACCAATAGTTGTTTAAGATTCAAAACTATATCAGTGGTATCCTCAACAACCCCCGGAATTGTTGAAAACTCGTGGAGTACTCCATCTATTTTTATGGATGTTACCGCGTAACCCGGTAGGGATGAGAGGAGGATCCGACGGAGCGAGTTGCCCAGTGTTGTTCCATAGCCTCTTTCTAAAGGTTCAATGACGAAAACTCCATAACGTTCCCGATCATCAGTCTCTTCTATGGTAATTTTGGGCTTTTCGATCTCGATCAAATAAATAACCCTCCTTCTCGCTTTAAGCGAATCTCACTACTTTAAATTTAGTCACCTGCAAACACTAACGGGAATATAACTCAACTATCAAGTGTTCTTGAACAGGTATATCAATTTGCTCCCTGGTCGGCAGGGCTTTAACTTTTCCACTGTGGTTCGCCAAGTCAAGTTCCAACCATTCCGGGATGGTCCGTCCGGAAGCATCCTCAATATTCTCCTTGATTTTTGGAGAATCGAGGCTGCCTTCTTTAATATTTACCACATCACCCGGTTTTAACAGGTAGGACGGAATATTTACCTTTTTACCGTTTACCGTAAAATGTCCGTGCCTAACCAACTGGCGGGCTTCTTTCCGGGAGGCCCCCAGACCCAAACGGTAAACTACATTATCCAAACGGGTCTCTAAAATCTGGAGCAAATTCTGACCGGTTATTCCCTTTTTTCGTTCGGCCAACGAGAAGTAACCGGAGAATTGCCGTTCGAGAATCCCATAAATCCTCCGTAATTTCTGTTTCTCCCGAAGCTGAATTCCATATTCGGAAATCTTCTTCCGGTCCTGGCCGTGTTGTCCCGGAGCATAACTCCGTTTACCGACACTGCATTTATTCGTGTAGCAGCGGTCTCCCTTTAAATAAAGCTTTTCGCCTTCGCGGCGGCATAATCTGCAAACAGCCTCTGTATATCTTGCCATTGAACCCTATACACCTCCATTATACTCTACGACGTTTCGGCGGGCGGCATCCATTGTGAGGAATCGGGGTGACATCTTTTATTAGGTTCACAAACAAGCCTGCGGCTTGCAATGAACGAATCGCCGCTTCGCGGCCGGCCCCCGGCCCTTTTACATAAACTTCAACGCTTTTCATCCCATGATCCATAGCGTTCTTAGCTGCTTCCTCGGCAGCCATGCCTGCGGCAAACGGCGTACTTTTACGGGAACCCTTAAATCCCATATGACCTGCACTTGCCCAGGATAAAACATTTCCAGCCGGATCAGAAATAGTGACAATGGTATTGTTAAAGGTGGAATGAATATGAGCCACCCCGTTATCAACGTTTTTGCGTTCTTTTTTACGGGTCCTGACCCCTTTTTTAGCAGCAGGTTTTGGCATTCCTTTTTACCTCCCTATTTTAACTCTTTCTTTTGGCGCCGACGGTTTTGCGCGGACCTTTGCGGGTACGGGAATTGGTTTTAGTCCGTTGGCCACGCACCGGCAACCCACGGCGATGACGGAGACCACGGTAACTGCCAATTTCGATTAAACGTTTGATGTTCATCGATTCCTCGCGGCGCAAATCACCCTCGACCTTATAATCGCGGTCAATTACCTCACGCAATTTGGTGATTTCTTCCTCGGTTAAATCCCGCACTCTGGTATCGGGATTTACCCCGGCTTTTGTTAACACTTCATTTGAAGTGGTAAGCCCTAGTCCATAAATGTATGTCAGGGCAACTTCCACCCGTTTATCACGCGGTAAATCTACTCCTGCAATACGAGCCATCACTTTACCTCCTTATTGTTAGGTATGAGCCTCCGGCATCAAAAGCGGTAAATTTAAGATTTTACTCCCGCTTTGCCCTGGCTTTAACCTATCTTTAACCTTGTTTCTGCTTATGTTTAGGATTTTCACAAATCACCATTACACGACCTTTGCGCTTGATAATTTTGCAATGATCGCATACTGGTCTTACAGAAGGTCTGATCTTCATGTAAATCCTCCTTCTTTCTGCCGTTTTAAAAATTTTATCACTAAACCTAAAGGCGAGAGCGTATGGCTAGAGTCCCGAACCTATTTAAAACGGTATATAATCCGGCCTCTTGTTAAATCATAAGCCGACAATTCGACGGTTACCCGATCTCCAGGCAAAATTTTAATAAAATTCATCCGCATTTTTCCGGAAATATGAGCTAGAACTTTGTGGCCATTTTCCAACTCGACCCGGAACATCGCGTTTGGTAATGGTTCAACTACGGTCCCTTCGACTTCAACGACGTCTTCTTTACCCATCGAACCGCTCCCCTTCTTCAAGTTCATTTTGCAGCCTTTTGATTGCCGAGCTAATTTGGGAATCCGCGATGGATTCACCTTTTAATACTTTTTCCTCAATTTCTCTGGCTATCAACATCAGCACTTTAACATGCTTTAGATTTTTCTTTTTGGCTTTGGCCACCGGATGGCTAAATCCGTCCACCACTTCAATAAAATGGTCATTTAGCAATCCCAGAATTAAATAATACCGATTTCTATCTCTTCCAGCGGTTGAACGTACTAATTGACCGTAACGTAAACCTTCAACAGTAGTAATCATTCTAAACCCCCGGGAGAATTTCCGGTCGCAACAGCGTTAAAATCTCAGGCTCGCCCCCGGTAATAACCACGGTGTGTTCAAAATGGGCTGAAAACTTGCGATCCAGAGTTCTAACAGTCCAATTATCCTTACGATCAACTTCTACTTCAAAGGTTCCGATATTGACCATTGGTTCAATGGCCAAGGTCATCCCCACTTTTAGTCTGGGGTTAAAATCATTCCCCACAAAATTAGGTATTTGAGGAGACTCATGCATTTTACGGCCGATCCCGTGCCCCACAAAATCCCTTACTACTGAAAAACCATTCCCCTCAACATAATTTTGAATAGCACCCGAAATATCGTATAACCTGTTCCCTGGCTTTGCCTGTTTAATGCCTTTAAACAAGGCTTCCTCCGTCACCTGGAGCAATTTGCGCACTTCCGGCGAAACCTGGCCAACCGGAACGGTAATGGCCGAATCGGCATAAAAATTCTGATAAATTACCCCAAAATCCAGACCGACAATGTCACCGTTTTTTAAAACCCGGTGGCCGGGTATCCCGTGGACTACCTCCTCATTCACTGAGGCGCATAAAGCGGCCGGGAAACCGTTATAGCCCTTAAAAGCAGGGACGGCGTTATACTTTTTTGTTTTTTCTTCGGCGGCTTTATCGAGTTCCAGTAAACTAACACCCGGACGGACAAGACTTCTCAATTCCTCAAGAACAGCCGCCAATATACTGCCGGCGACCCTCATAACGGCGATCTCCGAAGGAGATTTGAGAATTATCATTAATTGGCGGCCTCCAGGATCCGACAAACTTTTCCGAATAAAACCGGTATCGGTTCCTGTCCGTCGAAGCTGTGCAGAAGCCCTTTTTGTTGATAATACTTGATTAACGGCTCAGTCTGCGCCTGATAGACCTCCAGCCTTTTACCTACCGTGGCCGGGGTATCGTCATCCCGCTGGTATACTTCACCGCCGCAATGGTCGCACACTCCGGCCGTTTTGGTCGGTTTGTTTTCCACATGGTAAACAGCGGCGCAATTCCGGCATACTCTTCGTCCGGTCAACCTTTTTAATAAAATTTCCGATTCAACCTCGATATTAATGACCGCATCAATCTTCTTACCTTGGCTTTCTAAAAAATTGTCCAACGAGTCGGCTTGAGGAACGGTTCTAGGAAAGCCGTCCAACAGAAATCCGTTTTGACAATCTTTCTTCATTAACCTTTCTTTAACGATCCCTATAACCACTTCATCCGGAACCAGTTGCCCGCTGTCCATATACCGTTTAGCCTCGGTCCCAAGCGGGGTTCCCTCCTTGACGGCGGCCCGAAAAATATCGCCGGTAGAGATATGAGGTATATTATACTTTTCAATTAACAGTTCGGCTTGAGTGCCTTTCCCGGCCCCGGGAGGTCCCAACAGAATAAGATTCATCAATATTCCCCCTATTTCTACCGCTATTTCAAGAATCCTTCATACTGCCTCATTAACAGTTGAGCTTCTATCTGTTTCATAGTGTCGATGGCGACACCGACCGCAATCAACAGCGCCGTTCCGCCGAAATAAACCTGTAATCCCCGGAATCCCGGGAGAAAGTTAATTAAATACGGCAACAAAGCAATCGCAGTTAAGAAGAGCGCTCCGGCTAAGGTAATCCTGGTCAGTACCCGGTCGAGGTATTCGGCGGTCGGTTTTCCCGGCCGGATTCCCGGAATAAATCCGCCATATTTCTTCATATTGTTGGAGACGTCCACCGGATTGAAAGTGACCGCCGTATAGAAATAGGTGAATACGAAGATAAATAAACCGTATAAAACCAGATATAAAGTCCGTCCCGGATAAAAGACCATTAAAAACTTGGCCAACCAGTGGGTGCGCGGCAAAAACTGCCCCAGGGTCGGCGGAAACGCTAAAATTGATGAGGCAAAAATAATCGGTATAACGCCCGACTGGTTCACCTTCATCGGCAGGTAAGTCGAGCCGCCGCCGTACATCTTCCGGCCGACCTGCCTCTTGGCATACTGGACCGGAATTTTCCGTTCTCCTTGGGTGACGAAAACTACCGCCGCCACAATTATCACCGCAAAAATTAAAAATAGGATGATGCTGAAGATCGAAGTCCCGACGCCTTTACTACCAACGGTAGAAAGAACGCTAACCGAACTGGGAACAATTCTGGCCACAATTCCGGCGAAAATAATGAGTGAAATACCGTTCCCAATGCCCCGTTCGGAGATAACCTCTCCGAGCCACATTAAGAATACTGAACCGGCTGTTAAAGTAATGATAATCATGACAAAATCCCATCCGGTCGGATTGATCATGGCGCTTCTAAAACCGAAAGCCATGGCCGCGCCTTGAACAATAGCCAAAACAACGGTTCCATATCTGACATACTGGTTGATAACCTTCCGGCCTTCGTTGCCTTCTTTCGCCAACTGTTCAAGCTGGGGAATAACCATCGTTAACAATTGGACAATAATTGATGAGGTAATATAAGGATTAACGCTCATCGCAAAGACGGACATTCTCCGGAGGGAACCGCCGGCCAATAAGTCCAGCAGACCGAATAAATTACCGCCGCCCCCGAAGAGGCTTTCCAACGCTTTCGGATCCCATGGCCCCGGCGCCGGAATCAAGGAGCCCAGGCGGAAAATACCCAGTAAAACCAAAGTCCAGATAATTTTCTTGCGTAAATCCGGAAGTTTAAAAGCAGTCTTAATAGCTTCCAGCAATTAAATCACCTCTGCTTTGCCACCGACTTTTTCAATCTTCTCGATTGCCGATTTACTGAAACTGTTGCTTTTAACAGTTAACTTCTTGGCCAATTCGCCGTTACCCAATACTTTAACGCCGGCGCCGACTGTCTTAATAACGCCTTTCTCCAATAAAAGTTCCGGAGTGACTTCAGTCCCGTTATCAAAGAAATTAAGCTTTTCCAAGGCAACTTCTACCCACTCATGACGGAAATTATTATGGAAGCCGCGTTTCGGCAACCTGCGTTGCAATGCTGTTTGACCACCCTCGAAGGCCGGGCCCTTGCCACCGCCGGAGCGGGCTTTTTGCCCTTTGTGACCTTTAGCAGAGGTTTTTCCTAATCCAGAACCGATTCCCCGGCCTAACCTTTTCGGAGCTTTTTTGGCTCCGGGGGCCGGTTGAAGTTCGTATAACTTCATCAGAGGACACCCCCTAGGCTTCTTCTTTTACTTCCACCAAATGCGCTACCTTTTGAATCATCCCGCGTAAGGCGGGAGTATCTACTTTTTCTAAGGTCTGGTTTAACCGTTTAAAACCTATCGCTTTAATGGTATCTTTCTGAACCTGGGCCCGGCCGATTGCGCTGTGCTTCCAGGTTACAGCGATCATTTTCGGTTTAGCTTCCGCTTTCTTTCTTGGCATATTTTTCCCTCCTAGCCGAGGATCTCATCCAAGTTTTTGCCGCGCCGTTCCGCTACGACTTGCGGTCTTTTCAATTCTTTCAAACCGGTCATGGTAGCGTTGACCATGTTCAGAGCATTGGAGGATCCGAGAGATTTGGTAAGAATATCCCGAACACCAGCGCTTTCCAGAACAGCCCGGACCGGTCCGCCCGCGATAACTCCGGTTCCCGGAGCTGCCGGCTTTAGAAGAACCTTTCCGGCGCCATAAATTCCTTCAATCATGTGCGGTATAGTCGTCCCGTTAAGAGGAACTTCAATTAGATTCTTTTTAGCGTCTTCCACACCTTTGCGAATCGCCTCCGGAACTTCAGCGGCCTTCCCAAGGCCCATACCAACATGGCCTTTACCGTCGCCTACAACTACCAAGGCGCTGAAACTGAACCGGCGTCCGCCTTTGACAACTTTCGCTACCCGGTTGATCCTTACTACCTTTTCGGTTAGCTCAAGACTAGTAGCATCTATACGTTTCATTCCCAATCCTCCTCTCCAAGCCTAAAACTCCAGGCCACCTTCACGGGCGGCAGTTGCTAAAGCCTCTACCCGACCGTGGTAGATTTGCCCGCCACGATCGAAAACCACTCGCTTGATCCCTTTTTCCTTGGCCTTTTTGGCGATAGCGGTTCCAACCAATTTAGCGGCTTCGATGTTACCGCCCTTGCCCGCAACGCTCTTACGCAATTCAGGATCTAAAGTGGAAACCGTAACCAAAGTCTGACCTTTTGTATCATCAATTACTTGGGCATAAATATGATGTAAGCTGCGAAAAACACTTAATCTCGGGCGTTCTGAGGTTCCGAAGATTTTTTTGCGCAGACGAACATGCCTACGTAAACGCGCTTCACGGCGTTTCGGCCGACTAAACATGTGAGGTCACTCCTTTCACGGGCTTATTTCTTACCGGCTTTACCGGCTTTACCGGCTTTGCGGCGAATGATTTCGTTTTCGTATTTAATACCCTTACCTTTGTAAGGCTCCGGTTCACGAACGGCGCGAACTTGTGCAGCCATTTGCCCAACGACTTGTTTATCGATTCCTTTAACGATAATCTTCGTCGGAGCGGGAACTTCAAATTCAATCCCTTCCAACGGCGCTAATTCAACCGGATGCGAGTAACCGATGGTTAAAACCAAGTTCTTGCCTTGTTTAGCCGCCCGGTAACCTACGCCATAGATATCCAAAGATTTGGAAAAACCGTTGGTAACACCCAAAACCATATTGGCAACCAAAGTCCTCGTTAGCCCGTGCAAGGAGCGATGCTCTTTTTCATCGGAAGGACGATCGACTTTAACCATATTGCCTTCAACGGCTAGTTTCATATCAGGATGCACAACTTGAGTTAATTTACCTTTCGGTCCGCTGACTTTAACAGTATTACCATTAATTTCAACTTGTACTCCCTGGGGTATTACAATGGGTTTACGTCCGATTCTAGACAAAATTTACACCCCCGATCATTTCAGTTGCGAGTTGACGGTTGACCGTTCAATAATTTCGTCTGCTAATCGACAAAACATTTATCGGATCACCCCGTGCCCCAATTTTTTACCATACATAACAAATTACTTCGCCGCCGATTCCCAGAGTACGAGCGGCGCGATCCGTCATAATCCCCCTAGACGTAGACAACACGGCGATACCAAGACCGCCTAAAACCTTGGGAATCTCTTCCTTTGGCGCGTAAACCCTGAGCCCGGGTTTACTGATCCGTTTTAAACCGGAGATCACATTTTCCTTACCGTTATATTTAAGATAGACACGTACTACACCTTGTTTTCCATTATCAACAAATTCGTAATCCTGAATATAGCCTTCCTCTTTAAAGATTTTGGCCAATTCGATTTTTATTTTTGAAGATGGAATCTCAACCACCTTATCCCGTGCAATCGTAGCATTCCTGATTCTTGTAAGCATATCTGCAATTGGATCAGTCATCACCATCTAAAGCCAACCTCCTTCCGTTTAGCGGAAACCAACTAACTTTCTACCAACTTGCTTTGGTTATGCCGGGGAGTTCGCCGTTATGGGCTAACTTGCGGAAACAAATACGGCACATCCCAAATTTACGCATATAAGCGTGCGGACGCCCGCAAACTTTGCACCGGTTGTGCCGGCGCACGGCAAATTTAGGGGTTCGATTTGCTTTAATAATCATCGACGTTTTGGCCATCTTTATCCTCCTTTTGGCTAAGCCCTGAATGGCATACCCATTAACTTCAAAAGTTCAAAAGCTTCTTCATCATTTTGAGCTGAAGTTACAATAACAATATCCATTCCCCGTACTTTATCAACTTTATCGATATTGATCTCCGGGAAAATCAACTGTTCACGGATGCCCATGGTGTAATTCCCACGGCCATCAAATGCCTTCGGGGAAACTCCTTTAAAGTCGCGAATCCGGGGCAGCGAAAGATTGAACAGTTTATCCAGAAACTGATACATACGTTCGCCGCGCAAGGTAACCATACAACCAACCGGGGCACCGGCCCGGACTTTAAAGGCGGCGATCGACTTTTTAGCCTTGGTTACCACCGGCTTTTGTCCGGCAATTGCCGTCAGATCGCTTACTGCGGCATCTATGGCTTTGGCGTCACTGGTTGCTTCACCCACACCCATGTTGATGACTACCTTTTTGATCTGGGGAATCCGCATGACATTCTTATATCCAAACTTGCTTTTTAAACCGGGAACTACTTCCCGCTCATATTTTTCCTTAAGCCGCGACAATGGTCGCACCTCCCTCCACTATCAGTCCAAAGTCTTTCCGCAATTACGGCAAACGCGCACCAAAGCTCCGTCAACCGCCCGGTCTCTACGAAACCGGGTAGGCTGGTTACAACCGGAACAGACAACCATCACTTTGGAGATCTGTAACGGCAAAGCTTTATCAATCACGCCACCTTGAGGGTTAGCCTTTGTAGGTTTGGCATGCTTTTTAGCGAGGTTTAGGCCCTCAACGATTACGGCATTTTTTTGCGGCAAAACTTTTTGAATTTTACCCCGGCGACCCTGGTCCTTACCGGATAAAACCTCCACCTCATCGCCCTTTTTTAAATTAACATTCACGGCCATATCTTGACCCTCCTCTCATGGCTCTGATTATAAAACTTCCGGAGCCAAGGAAACGATCTTCATAAAATTCTTGTCACGCAGTTCACGAGCTACCGGACCAAAGATACGGGTACCTTTGGGATTTTGTTGGTCGCTTAAAATGACCGCGGCGTTATCATCGAACCGGATATAAGAGCCATCCGGCCGTTTAGTCTCCTTGGTAGTGCGAACTATTACCGCCTTCACCACGTCGCCTTTTTTCACGCTGCTGCCGCCGGTACTTTTTCTAGCGGCAGAAGGTGGTAAAGCATCCTTGACTGTTGCTACAATTATATCCCCAACCCGGGCGTATCTTTTGCGGGAGCCGCCCAAAACCCTAATGCACATTAATTGTTTAGCCCCGGAATTATCCGCCACAGTTAAAAACGTCTGCGCCTGAATCACGGTTGGTTCCTCCTTCCAGCATAGTTTATCCCGGTAATCATTTTGCTTTCTCGATAATGTTAACAACACGCCATCTTTTATCTTTGCTTAACGGGCGTGATTCCATAACCCGGACTTTATCGCCGGTATGGCATTCGTTACCTTCATCATGAGCTTTGAGTTTGCTGGTAAGTTTGATAATCCGGCCGTATAACGGATGTCTAACCAAACGTTCGACTGCCACTACGACCGTTTTATCCATTTTATCACTTACCACTTTGCCGACTCTTGTTTTTCGAAGCAAACGATCAGCCATTTATATACCTCCTCTGCCACTTTTCCAATTAGGCTTTGTGAATTCCCAGTTCCCGTTCACGCATTACCGTTAAAACCCGGGCGATACTTTTACGAACATCTTTTACCCGCATCGGATTATCTAATTGTCCAGTGGCAAGCTGAAAACGAAGATTGAATAATTCCTCTTTCAAATTGTTTAAATTGATCTTTAATTCATCAGGTGTCATATCACGAATCTCTTTAACTTTCATTTGCTTCACCACCCGCTTCCTCCCGTTTTATAAACTTGCATTTGATTGGAAGTTTATGAGCAGCCAGACGAATTGCTTCACGGGCCATTTCCTCTTCAACACCTGTCATCTCAAAAAGAATCCGGCCGGGTTTAACAACAGCCACCCAGTGTTCCGGCGATCCTTTTCCGCTACCCATACGGGTTTCAGCCGGTTTAGCGGTCACAGGTTTATCGGGGAAAATTTTAATCCAAACCTTACCACCACGTTTAATATATCTGGTTAACGCGATACGGGCCGCTTCAATTTGAACATTGGTAATCCAGCCGGGTTCAGTGGCTTGAAGGCCGTATTCGCCCAAATTAAGCTGGGATCCTCTAATGGCTTTCCCTTTCATCCGGCCGCGCGAAACTTTGCGATGTTTAACCCTTTTTGGCACCAACATCTCAAACTCCTCCTTCGGCTTTAACGTTAGCCCGTTTTTTAGCGGGGAGGATTTCGCCTTTATATATCCATACCTTTACCCCTATTTTTCCGTAAGTGGTATTGGCTTCGGCAAAACCATAATCGATATCTGCCCGTAAGGTGTGCAGGGGAACTTTACCCTCACTGTAACCTTCGGTCCGGGCGATTTCTGCTCCCATTAAACGGCCGCTGCAACTGACTTTAACCCCTTGAGCGCCAAATTTCATGGTGCGCCCGATGGCTTGTTTCATTGCCCGGCGGAATGAAGTCCGTCTTTCCAACTGAAAAGCAATGTTCTCAGCCACCAGTTGGGCGTTGAGTTCCGGGGCTTTCACCTCGGCGATGTTTAATTGAACTTGCTTGCCAGAGAATTTTTCAATTTCTTTCCGGATTACTTCAACCTCGGTGCCTTGCCTGCCGATAACCATTCCGGGTCTGGCCGTGTGAATGGTGACTTTTACACGGTTGGCGGCCCGTTCAATCTCAACTTTGGCTATACCTGACGCATAAAGCCGTTGTTTAACAAACTTCCGGATCTTTAAGTCTTCCAGGATCAAACCGGCGTACTCTTTTTTATGAGCAAACCAGCGCCCTTCCCAATCTTTGATAATTCCAACCCTTAAACCTATCGGATGGACCTTTTGACCCATAATTAGCCCTCCTTCTCCGCAACAACAATAGTGATATGACTGGTTCGCTTATGAATCAACGAGGCCCGGCCTTGAGCCCGCGGCATATGCCGTTTCATAGTCGGCCCTTGATCAACATACGCTTCGGATACCACTAGGTTTTCGCGTTTTAATTTATGGTTGTTCTCGGCGTTAGCGATTGCTGAATTTAAAACCTTTCCAACCACTTCGGCCGAAAACCGGGGTGTAAATTTTAAAATGGTTTGAGCATCGTTAACCCGTTTGCCCCGAATCAGATCAATTACTTGACGCGCTTTCCGGGGAGCTATGCGTACAAAACGAGCAATAGCTTTACTTTCCAAACTAATTCCTCCCCCTGGCGAGGTATAAGGTATAAGGCTTAAAGACATTTCTTAACCGGCTTATTAAAACTGCCTTTTTACCTATAACTCAACCGATTTATAAAATCTAGGCGGAGACCGGCACTGAAACTTCTTAAGAGTCCGGCGCCTTTTAGCCTCACGCTTTTACTGCGGTAGTCTTTTCAGTAGCGGCGTGCGAACCGTGCCCGCGGAACGTCCGGGTAGGAGCGAACTCGCCTAATTTATGTCCGACCATGTCTTCGGTGATATAAATCGGAACATGCTTTCTGCCGTCATGAATCGCCAGCGTATGTCCGACCATCTCCGGAAAGATTGTCGAGCTTCTGGCCCAGGTCTTAATGACTTTTTTATCGCCCTTACTGTTCATTTCCTGAATTTTCTTCAATAAACTAGGTTGGACAAATGGTCCCTTTTTTAATGAACGCGACACTGAAATTCCCTCCTTTAACTCTTGCTTACGCCCGCCGTTTTACGATTAAGCGGTCGGAGGCTTTGTGCTTACGGGTCCGGTGGCCGAGAGCTGGTTTACCCCAAGGAGTAACCGGCGCTCTTCCAATCGGCGAACGGCCTTCTCCACCACCATGAGGGTGATCAATAGGATTCATAACAACGCCGCGGTTGGCGGGACGAATCCCCAACCAGCGGGAACGGCCGGCTTTTCCGATGGAAATATTCTCATGTTCAACATTACCGACCTGACCAATGGTGGCCATACAATCAACCCTGATTAAACGCATTTCACCCGAAGGCAACCTGACGTTGGCAAACTCGCCTTCTTTAGCCATTAATTGAGCTCCACCACCAGCGGTCCTTACCAATTGACCGCCGCCATTCTTCTTAAGCTCAAGGTTATGAATGATGGTGCCAACCGGAATATTATTCAAAGGTAAGGCGTTACCCGGTTTGATATCGGCATTGGGGCCGGAAATAACTGTATCCCCTACATTTAGCCCAATCGGAGCTATAATATACCTTTTCTCGCCATCAGCGTAGTGCAACAAAGCTATCCTGGCGGAACGGTTGGGATCGTACTCAATAGCGGCCACCTTGGCGGGGATGTCAAATTTATCGCGTTTAAAATCAATCCGGCGATACATTTGTTTATGCCCGCCGCCGCGGTGACGGACGGTCAATCGGCCATATGAATTTCTGCCCCCGGATTTTTTCAGGGGTTCTAGTAAGGACTTTTCCGGTGTGGTCTTGGTGACCTCCGCAAAGTCGGAAACTGTCATAAATCTTCTGCCAGGTGAGGTTGGCTGGTATTTTTTTACCGGCATCTTCCTGACCTCCTAACTGTTCTTAGTTATACGCCTTCGAAAAATTCGATCCGGCTGCCCTTTTTCAAGGTTACGATAGCCCTTTTCCAACTGGGCCGGCGTCCCATATATCTGCCCATCCGTTTCATTTTACCAAGAATGTTATTGGTATTCACCGATTCAACCTTAACGTTAAAAATAGCCTCGATCGCTTGTTTGATTTGAGTTTTGTTCGCTTTCGGATCAACCATGAAGCAGTACTTGTTCTCTTCCATCAGTTTGGTGGTTTTCTCGGTAATCACCGGACGTTTAATCAAATGCCTAGCATCCATTATCCCAGCGCCTCCTCCACCTTACCCACGGCATCCTTGGTGATCACCAATTGATCATGGGCTAGAATATCATAAACATTTAATCCTTCGGTAACCATAGTTAAAACACCAGGTATGTTACGGGCCGATTTATAAAGGTTATTATCGACATCGGCGGTAACAATTAAGGCCTTATTGGCTTTTAGATTACTTAAAACACCAGCCATGACTTTAGTTTTAGGTTCGCTGAAGTCGAATTTATCAACTACGATAAACTCTCCGGCTTCCACTTTAGCGGATAAAGCAGATTTTAACGCCTGACGACGGGCCTTTTTAGGTAAGCTATAATCATAATCCCGTGGCGTCGGCCCAAAAATAATACCACCGCCAGTCCAAAGCGGCGACCTTCTACTTCCAACCCGGGCTTGACCAGTTCCTTTTTGACGCCAAGGTTTACGGCCTCCGCCTCTAACGGCGGAACGGTTTTTGGCTGATGAAGTGCCTAAACGTCTCGAGGCAAGCTGCATGGTAACGGCTTCATGCAATAAAGCCTTGTTGACCTTTACAGCGAAAATATTATCATTTAGGGCGATTTCGCCTACCTGTGAGCCTTGAATATTATATACAGGTATGGTCGGCATCGGATTCCCTCCTCTTTAGAAAATCTACCCCTATTGTTTTGCACGTTTCACGGTTTTTTTAACAACTACAAATGAACCGTTAGGGCCAGGGATGGCACCCTTTATTAGTAATAAATTGCGTTCCGGATCAACTTTGACAACCTTAAGTCCTTGGATGGTGGTCTGTTCTCCGCCTAAACGCCCCGGTAATCTCCGGTTTTTAAAGACACGGGCGGCATCGGTGGCTCCCAGCGAACCGGTTCGACGGTGATACATGGAACCATGGGCCATGGGGGCCCGGTTAAAATTCCAGCGTTTAATAACACCAGCAAAACCTTTACCTTTGGAAGTCCCGGTTACATCAACAAACTCGCCTTCATTGAAAACATCGGCTTTAATAACCTGACCGAGTTCGAAATTTTCGGCGGCCTCGGTTCTAAACTCCCGTAAAAATTTGAAGGGTTTCACCCCGGCTTTGCTGAAATGACCTTTCAACGGTTTATTGCTTAAGCGTTCTTTTTGCTCGTTAAAACCAAGTTGAACCGCATCATAACCATCGGTAGCCACGGTTTTTTTCTGAACGACCACACAAGGGCCGGCTTCTACAACGGTAACCGGCACAGCGCGGCCGTCGGCGAAAATTTGTGTCATTCCTACTTTTTTACCCAAAATTCCTTTGGCCATTTCTTGCACCTCCTAACTGAAGATCAATTGACAACGATGATTGACAATTGAAAAGTAATATCCTAAATCTTATAACTTGATCTCGATATCGACCCCGGCGGGCAGGTCCAGCCTCATCAGGGCATCAACAGTTTTCGAACTGGGATCTAAAATATCGATAAGTCTTTTATGAGTTCTCATTTCAAACTGTTCCCGCGAATCTTTATCAATATGGACTGATCTTAAAATAGTGTAAATATTTTTTTCAGTCGGAAGTGGAATAGGTCCGGATACATAAGCTCCGGTCCTTTTCGCCGTCTCTACAATCTTCTCCGCCGATTGGTCCAATAATTTATGATCGAATGCCTTAAGGCGAATCCTGATCTTTTGAGTGGCCATGAAATCTCCCTCCTTTTGGTATCCTGGAATTCAGGAGCCCGTTTTAAAGCAAGTGGAAATTTAAACTTCCGGATTCTGACTCCTTACTCCTGAACATCCCATTTTACCTTTGTCAATATTGGTTTATTCAATTACCTTAGTAACAACGCCAGCGCCTACGGTACGGCCGCCTTCACGAATGGCGAACCGCAGTCCTTCTTCCATGGCGATCGGGGTGATCAATTCAATGGTCATCCTCA
>JBLNCU010000046.1:0-11600 GCA_050260935.1 Bacillota bacterium | reverse complement strand
GCATTGGGTTGAGCCACGGTGAAACGGGCCAGAGTTAAGATCCCGGCGATAGCGGATAAAAGAGCGGTTAGAAAAAAGACTCCCATTTTTACTTTGGGAACATTTATTCCGGAGAGAACTGCAGCCTTTTCACTGCTGCCAACATAAAATACCTGCCGCATCGGCGATGAGCGCCGCAAAGAAAAATCCATAAATAAAGCCAGTATTAGAAAGATTAAAACCATCACCGGAAATCCGCCGATTTGGCCGCTGCCAAAAAAAGTAAAGCTTTTGTCTAAACCGGACAATGATAATGGCGAACCCTGAGTTAATACGTATGAACCGCCCCTGGCAATACTCATCATGCCTAAGGTAGTTATAAAGGGGTTTAATTTCACCCTGCCGATTAAGTAACCGTTAATTAAACCGCAAATTATGCCGCCGATTAAAGCGATTACAGTCGCCAACCAGATATTTACTCCAGCCAGATATAAAGCTCCGGCAATAACGCCGCTTAAGGCCATCACTGAGCCTACCGAGAGATCAAATCCTCCCAGCACCAAGGCAACCGTCATTCCAATGGCAATAATGCCGTCGCCGGCTAAACCAATGGCCGTGGTGCTGATATTGGCCACTGAAAAGAAGAAGGGCGACAGAAATGACAAGAAAATACCAAAACCCGTTATAATCAAGAGCAGGGAAACTTCCCTGATTGCGAATACCTTTTTTAGGAATTGATACAACCTGCCTTCTTTCATGATTTCGCCTTCATAAACCGGTTCATTTAAGCCCTTTTCCATACCGCTTTCCTCCTTAGCCATTATTAAGCGCTGCAATTTTGATGATGGGCCGCCAGCCTCATGATGTTTTCCTCGGTAATGTCGTCACCTTCAAGCTCGCCGGCAACCATTCCTTCATTCATGACCAGAACCCGGTCACTCATTCCGATAATTTCAGGTAATTCCGATGAAATCATCACAATTCCGATTCCCTGTTTACTAAGTTCCCGCAATAAATTATGAATCTCGGTTTTGGCACCGACATCAATACCCCGGGTCGGTTCATCCATGAATAAAATTTTGGGATCGGTGGCCAGCCATTTGGCCAGCATTACTTTTTGCTGATTGCCGCCGCTTAGGTTGGCAATTAACTGTTCCAAACCGGGTGTTTTAATCCTTAGTTTGGTTATAAATTTATTGGAAATCTCCCTTTCGTCCCGGGTTTTTATCAACATTCTCTTCGTAAGCCGGTCGATAACAGCGACTGAGATATTTCTGGTGATAGGCATCTTTAAAAATAACCCCTGGTTTTTACGATCTTCGGTTACATAGGCTAATTTTGACTTGATAGCCTCCGCGTAAAAGTCAAACTTGGTTCTGGCGCCATCTAAATAAATGCTCCCCTGATCATAGGAGTCGATGCCGCAAACCGCCCTAGCCACCTCGGTTCGCCCGGCTCCCACCAATCCGGCGAACCCCAGTATTTCTCCTTCTCTTACGGTAAAACTCACATTGGAAAACCTTCCCTGTTTACTTAAACCTTCGACCCTCAGTAATTCTTTTCCCTTTTGAGTTGATTTTTCGGGATACAGGTTTTTAATACTGCGGCCTACCATCAAGGTAATGATCTCCTCCGGATTCGTATCCGCTATGTTTTTGGTTTGAATATATCTTCCATCGCGGAAAATCGTAACCCGGTCGCAAATCCGGAATACCTCCGCCAGGCGGTGGCTGATATATAAAACACCTATGCCTTTTGATTTAAGTTTTTTGATGATAGCAAACAGCGACTCAGTTTCTTTTTCAGTCAAAGATGAAGTCGGTTCGTCCAAGATCAACAAACGACAGTCGAGGGATAGAGCTTTAACAATTTCCACCACCTGTTGGGAAGCGATGTTCAATTCTTGAACGGTCTTCCGTGGATTTAAGTCGATATTAAACTCTTTTAACAATAGTTTGGTCTTTTGATCCGCCTGTTTAAAATCGACCATTTTTAAGGAGAACTTGGGCATCCTTCCGATATAAACATTCTCGGATACGGATAAGTGGGCGCATAATGCCATTTCTTGATGAACAAACCCAATCCCAATCTCCTGAGCTTGCCGGGGATTGGCCGGCCGGTATGGTTTGCCCATAAAAACCATCTTCCCTTGATCCGGAGGAAACACTCCGGAAATCACATTCATCAGAGTTGATTTACCGGCACCGTTTTCACCGACCAAGGCGTGGACTTCGCCTGCTTTCACAATTAGATCAACCTTATCAAGAGCCTTGACTCCGGGGAAGGTTTTGGTAATTCCTTCGATTGATAACAAAACATCGTCATTCATGGGATTTCCCCCCAAACACCACAAGATTCACTTTTATGTAAGATTATTCGCCACCAAATGTCTTTTTCCTTTTTTTATTTTATTTTTTTTTATTATTTTTTCTTCCCGTGCCGCCAAACTACCTAAAAGTGGCTGACGGTTTCTTTGACCATTTTAGCCAAATCCACCTGTAATTCGGCAACGCTTTTAGTATCAGAAACGTTACTGCCAATTAGCACAATCTGCCCTCCAATTTCCTGGCTTTCCGCGGCCAGCTCTTCCATGGCGGAGGATACTTCTTCAGTTTGAGCGGATATATTTTCCACCGATGTCATAATGTCTTGAGTATCTCTATAAATTAGCTTCGTCTTTTCGAATTGAAAATCGGCCGCCTTAATTACCTTCTCATTTGCAGTATATAAGGCTTCCAAAACCTGCTTTAATTTGGAAAATTCTCGATTAATTCCCGAAACTTCTGTAGTTGAACCTCTTAGATTGTTAATCACTTCTTTTAGAGAGCTTTCAACCCCATTGGTTACCTTTTGTATTCTAATGATTGTGCTTTGAATCTCACCAGTAAACTCTTCAGTCTTATCGGATAATTGTCTGATTCTCTCAGCCACCACCCCAAAGCCTTTTCCATAAGTTCCCGCTTTGGCCGCCTCAATGTTGGCATTTAAGGCCAGCAAATTTGTCTGCTCGTTAATTTCAGTCATCTCCGAAAGAAACGAGCTTATCCCTGCCAACTCCTGTTGCAGCATTATTAATTGAGAAGTCAATTTCTCAGCCATATCGGCATTACTATTTATCTTCATTAACGAATCCGTAATGTTTCCCGAAAGGTCCTGAATCTGACCAGCTTGATATTGGAGGTGACTTTGATTCGAATTTAGGTTCTCATAAATTTGCAGGGCTTTTTCTGCCAATTCTCCGACAAGATCGGTGGCATTTTTAACCCCCGCAATTATGGAACCAGCTTGCGCAGCAGTATCATTGGCGCTTTCCGCCACATCGGCAATTGCTTTTCCCATATCATGAATAACATTTTCCAACTGAATTATTAACCCATCGACATTTGCGGTGTAGTTTAAAGCATTGGTGGCCCCCTCCAGAGAATTTTCCGAAGCTTGTCTTACCGTGCTAAACACCACTTTTAACTCCTGGAGTAACGGAAAAATAATTATTGCCAGTAATAAAACGATAACTAAATTAAATACCAGGCTCGAAATGCGGATGGTATTAACTTGCTGCTCGCTTTCTTTTAAATCCAGTTCTATTTTCCGGTTAAGGTTCTCGGTGAGATTATCCATTAAAAACTGAAGATTTTTTAAAGAATTATCGACATTTATCAGATTAAGCGCACTTTTTTCATTGGACCATTGTCTACAGTTTTGAGCTAATTCCCGAATAAAACCTTGAAAAGAATTAAGGTCTTCCGGCGCAAACTTCCCAATAAGTCCGGTTAATTCTTTATTGAGCGTCTCAATTTTATTGATATTAATCACAATGGAATAGCTTAGATCAGGATCTGTCGTTGCCATCTCTACTAGTTGCATCAAATTCTTGATCTTGTCTTGGGTGGTTTTGAGAATGTATTCAAACTCCACCATTACATTCTGGGATTGGTCGATCTGTAGTATATTTTGATTAGTCTTGGAAATTTTCGTTATGTAGTAAAAGTTAACTATGGTAAGGAGGAGGGCGCATACTAAAGTTATGATAAAGGTATAAAAAATTCGCTGAGAGATTTTAAGACTTTTCCAGGGTTTAATTTTAAAGGCAAGATATTTTTGAATTAAAACCACTTCGAACCCACCTTTCAAATAATAAATAGCGACGTTTAGCGAAATTAAACTTGGCCGAATTAAATATTAATTAATTCTTTGTCGTCTGATTGTTTCCTTTTTATTTTTAATCTTTTTGTAGTTATTTTAAATAAATAGAGCTTAAGACCTAAATATCATCCCAATCAAGTCAGTGGTTATACTTCCGGAAAACCCATAGTATAGCCTGGGTTGCAACTCGGTCTAAGCTCTAGTGGAAATTAATATGAAATGAATATGGTTAGAATTTCACTATTCCCGCCCTGAAGCCAATTTTAAAATTTTCTCCTCGGACACTTCAGCCCCTTTCAGTTCCCCGACAATCCGCCCCTTAAAAATAACCAGCACCCGGTGGCACATACCGATTAATTCCGATAAATCGGAGGAGATCATAATTACCCCTGAACCGCCGCATATAATACTGTTTAAAATGTTATAGATATCAACTTTTGAAGCGATATCCAAACCGTTGGTCGGTTCATCAAGCAAATAGACATAACCCCCGCTGCATAGCCATTTGGCTATCATCGTCTTTTGCTGATTGCCCCCGCTTAAGGCGGATACTCTTTGCTGCACATTATTAAGGAGCATTCCCAGCCGTTTTGTTAACCCCTCCGCTAATTGCCGCTCCTTTTTCAGGTTGATAATTCCTTTTCTGGTCACCCGCATTAAACTGGAGGATACGATGTTGCTTTTGACCGGCAAATTGTTGAACAAACCCGAACGGACCCTGTCTTCCGCCAGGTAGGCAAAACCCATCTTAATTGCCTGTCTAGGCGATTTCAGTTTAATCTCCCGCCCCCGCAAATAAATTTTACCTTTGATTAAAGAACCAACTCCGAATATTGAATCGACAAGAGCGGTGCGGCCGGAACCGGCCAATCCGGCTATCCCCAAAATTTCCCCCTCATGAAGCGTAAAACTGATATCGCTTAAAACGTTCCCCATCGATATTCCTTCTATCCGCAGCAGTTCTTTTTTGGCGGGAAGCCCCAATTTGGGATATCTGCCGAGGGCTTCTTCTCCCACCATTAGTTTGATAATGGCTTCGCCTTCCAGAGTATTCACCGGAAAAGAAGCCACATCCAGACCATCGCGGATAATAGTGATATTTTCAGCCATTTCTTTGATCTCTTTCAAACGGTGGGTGATATAAATGACGGTAACCCCTAAACTTTGAACCTCTTTAAGCACCTGAAAAAAATGGTTGGCTTCCTGTTCGTTCAAGGCCGCAGCCGGCTCATCCAAGATTAACAGTTGGGCCTGCCTGGAGATTGCCCTGGCAATCTCCACCATCTGTTGCTGCCCCAAGCCTAAATTGGCCACCTTGGTCTGGACGTTTATATTAAAATGGAGCCTTTCTAAAATGCGTTGGGCTTCCCGGAACAATTTTTCCTTATCGATTATCCCGCTTTTCACCAGCCCGTGGTGGCGGTATCGTTCGACAAAGATATTCTCAGCCACGGTCAAATCCGGAAAGAGGCTTAGATCCTGGTAAACCATACTTATTCCGTAATTAAGGGCTTGTTTTACCGTAGTAATCTCAACCTCTTGGCCCCTTAAAAAAATAACACCGGAGTCTTTCGGAATTACCCCGTTTAAGATCTTCATTAAAGTGGTCTTTCCGGCGCCGTTTTTTCCTATTATCCCGTGGATTTCGCCGGTTTTGACTTTTAAATTGACTCCTTTCAGTATTTGATTCCTACCGAAGCTCTTCCGGATATCAACCATATTTAAGAAGTAGTCATTCACCGCTTAGACCTCCCTCCGCAATTAACTCTTCAACCTCAAAGGGAGTGTAAACCTTGATATTATGCTGAAAGAAAAATTCCTTAAATTTGCTGTCAACCTCTTTATTGGTGACTACCCGATGTACCTCTGTCAACGGGGCCAAATAGGCAAAACTGATCTGCCCGAATTTGCCGGAATCGGCAACCAATATAACCTCGCCGCAGATTCCGAATAGCTGCTTGTAAAGGTGAGCCTCCTCCACCGTGTTCGCTGTAAGGCCATGGGAAAAACTAATCCCGGCAGCGCTAATGATAACCTTATTAAAGTATTTACCTTCCAGGGCCCGGAGAGCCAAATCCCCCACCAACACACTGGCGCCGGATAAAGTATTGCCGCCGGTTACCACACTGACCACGCCCGGAGTATTAGTCAACTCCTGGGCGACAATTAAATCATTGGTCATTACGGTAACCCTTTGTTTGTTTTTTAGGTTGGCGGCAACCTGCCGGCAGGTCAGACCGCCGCCGATAAAAATGGCGTCCCGGTCATTAATCAACAATGCCGCCGACTCGCCAATCTCTCTCATCTCAGCCGGAACATTGCCGTTTAGCAAGTCCTGACCTTCTTCAATAAAGTTTTCATTTAAAATAACTCCGCCGTGGGTTTTAATTGCAAACCCATCATGCTCCAGTTTTTCCAGATCACGGCGGACTGTCACTTCGGTAACCCCCAAAGTGGCGGCTAAAGTCCCAACATCCATCTGCTTATATTTGAGTAAAAGCTCCTTGATCTTTTGCTGGCGGGCCACTGCGAACATTGGATTACCTCTTTTTTAGATTTTGTTTTAATTTTAACGAATAATAGCGTTTGTTGTATATAATTAAAACTCATACGCCGGCTAAAGTCAAGTTTAGCGTCTTTACTCATTTTCCCGGTATTCGCTGGGGGTAACCCCGACCACTTTCTTGAAACAGCTGCTAAAATAATAGGAGTCATTATAGCCGACCGCGCAGGCAATTTCGTAAATTTTCATATCGGTATGTTTCAATAATTCCTGGGCTTTTTTAATCCGGCGTTCCGTTAAATATTCAATAAAATTTTTACCGGTCCGCTCGGTAAAAAGTAAACTTAAATATCCCGGGCTTATCTTATATTGATTGGCCATCTCCGATAAAGTAATATCCTGCGCATAATTTTCTTCTATATGCCGCCGGACCTCCTCCACCAAAGTTTGATTTACAGAAATCCGCTTTTCGCCGGTATGAGCATTAATTTTCTCAAAAAAGGCCACCAGAAAAAGCTCAAGTTCATCCAGGCTTTCGGTCCGGTTTACCTCGGTTAGCGGTGAAAAAGATGGACCAAACAACTCTATAGGATTATATCCGAGTTCATTAAGGGTAGTATAAGTCAATAAAATAAGATTACTGGCGATAATCCGTGAAGACTCCGGGGTCAGGTTGGATGAACGCAGCTCCTCAATAAAACTTTTAACATCGTCAAGAATAGCGCCATGAGCGCCGACTCTTAAATCGTCAAAAAGACGGTTTTGATGAAGATAATAAAACTGTTTGTGATAAAATGGGTTATCAAGGTTGAGATCACTAATGGCAAATACTCTGTTCGGTCCGTGAATATAACGGTATTGCGATGCCAAACAGGCTTCACGATATGATACGGATAAATCGTTTAAGCCGGAATACATTCCGCCAACCCCAATAATTATTGGCTGCTTCAATGCTATTTGTAATTGAGCCAAATGCTCTTCTAAACGAATGGGCAAATCCTTATCTGGTCTGAAGAAGACCACGACCACTTGGTTCCGTAATTGGTTAATTATATAATTTTGATAAGCGCAATCCTTTAACAATTGTTTAACTTGGTTAACTAGTTGTATATTTAAAAGATATTTTCCCTCTTCTTTAATACCGCGAAGTAATCCTTCGGGGATTTCTATCACTATTACTTGAAATATTCCGGACTCCAGGTTCTTTAAGCCCAAAAATTCCAGTTCAGCTGCCATATCCGCCCCGGCCAGGTTGTGGTTTAACAAATTCATAAAAAACTTCTCACGCAAGGCTTCTAAATTTTTATGAAGGCTTTCCCGCAAATCCTGAAGTTCCGATTTTTCGGCTCTTTCCTGTTCGAGTTGTTCTTTTAGCCGTAGCACTAATTCCAACAATTTCCGGCTGGCAAACGGTTTTAGCAAGTAATCGGAGACATTTAACTTGATTGATTCCTGAGCGTATTCAAACTCGGCAAATCCGGAAATTACAATTATCTTCAATTGGTAATTGCGTTTCTTTATCTCTTTAATAAGCTCAATACCATTCATTTTCGGCATTTGGACATCGGTAACCATGATATCGACGGGATTACGTTCCAGCATCGCCAATGCCTCCAAACCGTTTGAAGCCCCAAGAACCGGATCAAAACCGTAATCAGTCCATGATACATTATTCATCAACTTCTGTTTAATCGCTTCTTCATCTTCAACCAATAAAAGACCGGCCAATTGAATCCCTCCCTTCCGAACCTAATTGGATTAACCGATTAATGGTATATGCACTGTTACCGTTGTTCCTTCATTGATAACACTGTCAACCTTTAATCCATACTCTTTGCCAAAGGCTAAAGTAATTCGTTCATGAACATTTTTCAAACCGAAAAACCGCTTTTCATCCTCGGCGGTTGCGGCGCCTTGCAAACAATTAGCAATATCCTCCACTATGGCCATGGGTATTCCATGTCCGTTATCAATTATTTCGAAATAAACATGCTCCCCCATAAAATAACCTTTTACGATTATTAGGCCACCCGGTTGTTCAAGCTGACGGACTCCATGATAAATTGCATTTTCCACCAAAGGTTGCAGAATCAGTTTGAGAGTCTTTTTATCCAGCAGTTCTTCTTGAACCTCGATTTGATAATCGTATTTATCACCATGACGAAATCGTTGAATATAGAGATAATTTCGGATATGCTCAACCTCTTCACGAATGGAAATAAATTCTTGCCCATGGCTCAAGCTAATCCGGAAAAAGGCTCCCAAAGCTTCGACCATATTTATAACATCCTCGTTTTGCTTTGTTTCCAGCAAACCAATTATTAGGTCAAGGGTATTATAGATAAAATGGGGTTTAATCTGTTCCTGGAGAGCTATCATCTCCGTTCGCCGTAATTTCTTTTGTTCCTGAACACTTTGTTCCATTAATTGGCGTATCCGCGCCAGCATTTGATTGAAGGATTCTCCTAACTGACCAATCTCATCAGTAGTGCTTATTTTGGCATTGGTGTTTAGGTCCTCCGAGGCCTGCCGCATGGACTGTTGCAACTCTTTCAACGGATCAGTGAGCAGGCTGGCAAAATAGATGGCGGTTAATGTCAACACTATAATTGTGGTCAAAATGATAATTAACGAAAGCCTGGTAATCTTTTGCATTTCGGTAGCCAGCTCGAACCGGTTGGACAGACCGATAATTCTCCAATTGGCCTGGGCAAAAGTCTTAACAGCAATCATTTGATTGCCCGGCCCCATTTTAGTGGTAAATCCCTGCTTCCAGTCGGCGATCGATGAAGATTTTCCTAATAAAAAACCCAAACTCTTCCCGATTAATTCCGGTTTGGGATGATAAATGATCCGGTTGTTATCATCAACCAGCATAATATAGCCGGTTTTTCCCAGCCTGATATTCCCGCAAATCCGGTTTAACAACTCTACATCAACATCAATACTCATAATACCCAGAAAATTGTCGTAATCGCCCCGGATCGCCCTTCCGACCGAAAAAACCTGGCCTCCCAGCCAATCCGGATGCGGCCCCCAGATGGCTGTGCCGTCTTCCCCGGGAGTCCGGTTCGCCAGAGCCTGAAATAATTCATTTTGGGCTAGGTCGGTATGGGTTACACCATAACATCCTACCGTAACCCCACCCAAGGTAGTAACGCTAACATCCCTTAAATCAGTCTTAAACTGCCTGATATTATTCAAGTTTTCCCAGAGACGAAACGTATACTTGCGGTTGCCTTCAATATCACCGGCCAGATTGAGTTTGATGAATTGAAGGTTATAATAGTCGTTTCGTAACTCCAAAATCCGCTCCAAATCGCTTAAATAAATTTCCAGGTTTCGGCTGACCCGGTCAATAACCTCGCTGGTGTATGATTGAATATTCCGCTGCAAAATATCATGATAGACGCGGTAGGAAAAGAAGGCCAAAATAATCATGGGGATAGTGCTGAGGATTACAAAGGATAAAATAAACTTACTCCGCAGTGATCTCAATTTGAATAAATTGAAGATATTGAAGATACGGTCGGGCAATCTGGAATAGACCGAATTCATTACTTTCATTTCATTTCCCACGGCTTTTTCTCTCTAAGCAGTTGATCGAAGTTCGACCGATCCGCTAGTTCAAGCCCGGTGTCGATATATTCTTTCGGAACCGGAAAACCCTTGATTGCCGATACTAAATTGATAACGGTAAGTTCCCCCATTTTCCGGAAGTCTTGTCCGACCAGCGCCTGAGCAAAACCTTTTTTGGCGGCCTGCACCACTGAATAAAAGGTATCCATCGATACGGCGATTCCCCCTTTGTTACACCATTCCTGGTATAAAGGCATCGATTCAGTCGGCCCGAAGAAAGCCCATCCACCGGAAAAATAAAACACTTCGGTTTCCGGGTGTTGTTTAATATATGATTCAACCACTTTAGCTCCGGTGCTGGTATCGTCATCGCAGGCCAATAAAGCTACATAATTCAGCTTGATTTTGCCGGCGACCGCTTCCTTAAAGCCCCTGATTCTTTCATTAAGGTTATGCGCCTCGATCCCTCCGGTAAGAATCGCCGTACGTAGGCTCTTTTTGGCTAGGCCTTTTTCATTAACGATTCTAACCATAGCTTCGCCGCATGCCCAACCGGCCCGGTAATTATCGGTTCCACAGTAAAAAAGCCGTTTACTACCGGGACAATCCGCATCAATGGTCGCCACCTTAATGCCTGCGGCAACCGCCTTGGCAATCACTTTCCGGATTTTCTCGGGATCGCTGGTGCTGATGGCAATTCCATCCACTTTGCGCCAGATCAATCCTTCAATTATTTTTACTTGGGAATCGGGATCCACTTTAAATGGTCCGACCCACTCCAAATTGACCTTCAGTTTTCGGGCGGTCAATTCGGCTGTTTCCTTGGCATCGACAAAAACCGGGTTATCCAATGATTTAGGAACGATTGCGATAGTAATAGGCCTAGTCCTGTGGTAAAAAGAATTGGAAACGGGTTTAAAGCCGTTCGTAGCAACGACTGTGATATTAGCTAATAAAGGTGAAAGGAGCAGAGATAAATTGAAAGCCATCAAAAGATAAAAAAACGCCAAACTTTTGCGACGATCTTTCAATTGGATCACCCCTGTGTCTCTAATTATAACCTTAATGAGGCAAAATTTGAATTAATTTCTTTTAATGGTGTATCTTTGACCTCGGTTCCCGATAAATTATGTTGGTAACGGAAAATGAGACCCAGACGCCTATTAGCCCAAATACCAAACACAAGGCTATTGTGACTACCATAACCGCCTGCCTTTCTTTATACAAAAAAGAAGCCGGCGCCAAATTTACCAGGTACCAATTCCCTTGTCCGGCTTTCCCTACTTTAATGCTCACTGGCTTAATCGTGACTAAGCTTTTTTGATCATTGACGGTTGTAAAAATACTTCCCTTATCAATTTTATTTTGATGGCCGGCGCTGAAAACAGACTTTCTT
>JBLNCU010000045.1:0-16118 GCA_050260935.1 Bacillota bacterium | reverse complement strand
CCAAAATTGTGGGTTTGCCCGGACGGGTGGCGACCCCGTGAACCAGGATCTCCCCTAACATCCCTATAGCCGTTGAAGTATAGTCTTTGGTTCCCTTCGATGAGCCGGCGATAATTATTACCATATCCGCCTGGGGAAGAGCGGCTTTTACCGCGGACGACAACTCTTCCGGCTTATCAGGCGTCACCGGAAATACTTTTGTCTCCGCCCCCCATTGGGTAAGGTATCCGGAAATTACCGTGCTGTTGAACTCCGGGAGCTTTCCCCGGTTAACAGCCTCCCCCGGTTTCACCAGCTCATCGCCGGTTGGAATGATTGCCGCTTTGGGCCTGGCCAACACCGGCGCAACAGTAATTCCACCGGCTAAAAGAGCGCCCAAGTCTACCGGTTCCAGCCGGTGAAAGGCAGGCAGGATCATCTCCCGGGCCACTATGTCCTCTCCCACCGGCCGGATATTCTGCCAAGGGGATGCCGGGCTGGTAATTTCCAGGCGCCTTTCAGGCAATTCCTGAAGATCCTCAACTTTAATAACGGCATCAAACCCTTCCGGAATCGGATCTCCGGTATTAACAAACTGGTAGTCGCCATTTTTCAGCACCAAAGGCTGTTGATCCGAGGCTCCGAAAGTGCTCCAGGCTTTGACCGCGATACCGTCCATTGCCGCGGCATGGTAACCCGGGAGCGAAGATTGGGCCATAACCGGCCGGGCCGTTACCCTTCCTAAACATTCGGCAACCGCTAGGTTTTCTTCCTTTCTCGGCAGGGCGGCCCTTTCCAGGAAGAGTTGTAGAGCCTGGGTTCGCGGTATTTGAGTTAAATAAACCTTTTTCATTTTCACCTATTCCCGCAGGTAGACTTGTACTTCCTCACCAGCGGTTAATCCTTCCGTCTCTTCCGCTAACAGTATCATTCCATCGGCTTCAGTCAAAGTGCGCAGCAGCCCTGAACGCCCGAAGACGGGAGTAGCTGCGACTCCTTCCGGTGTCCGCTCCAGGACCACCCTGACCATTTCGGTGACACCCGGCCGGGAGGGAACATTGCGCGTTAGACGGGCTGTAACATAGGCTCTCCATCCTTCACCAACCGCCCCGGATAAATGTTTGATTAAGGCGGTGCCGAAAAATGAGAATATATTCAAAGCCGAAACCGGGTGTCCCGGAAGTCCCAGCACCGGTTGGCCTTTACAGTCGGCTATTATAGTGGGTTTGCCTGGTTGCACGGCAATCCCTTCAACCAGAAGCGGGCCGCCCGCCAGTTCCCGCAAGACCCGGGCGGTGTAATCATGGACTCCTACCGAGCTTCCGCCGGACAACACCAGCATATCCACTCTGGAAAGCATCGCTTGTATCTTTTCCAGAAATACTCCGTAAGAATCGGGGAGAATCTCCCCTTCAATGACATCTGCGCCGGCTCTTGCCGCCAGATAGGCCAGGGCGGTCTGGTTGCTGTCCCGTATCTGCCCGGGAGCCAAGCATTTGGTCTCCGGCGGGACCACTTCATTTCCGGTAGAGATTATCCCAACCCGGGGCCGGCGAAAAACTTTTATATTGGAAATGCCTAATGATGCCAATAATCCAAGTTCCGCTCCCCTTATTTCCCGGCCCCTTTTGATGATCACCCGGCCTTTACCTGTGTCTTCACCACGTTCGATCCGGTTTTCTCCCGGCGTCACCTGACGAAAAATATGAACCACGGCTCCAATGACTTCCGTCTGCTCAATCATTACCACTGCATCGGCCCCGGCCGGCAGCATTCCTCCGGTCGGAACGTAAACGCACTCACCCGGGTTAAGCGGCTGGGCCATTTCCCCGATTTGCACCTCACCGGCCAACTCCAGCATGACCGGGAGAGTCTCCTGGGCTCCAAACGTTTCCGCAGCTCTTACCGCGTAACCATCCACGGTGGAACGGTCAAAAGCAGGCACATCTTCCGGCGCCAAAATATCACAAGCAGTATAGCGGCCCCCAGCTTCACGGGCGGCTATTTCCTCCGTATCCACCGGCCGAAAACGGTCTTTAATCATTTGCAAAACTTCAACCACCGGGGTTACCTGTAAGAATTGCAATAAACCTCACCTCAAAAATAAAAGCCGTCACTCCCAACAGAAAGTAACGGCTTATTTAAAGTCGTTTTCTCCTTTCCAAACATGGGAGGCCAAGCGGTTTCCCCCTCAACCCTGACCTTTATGCCGTGGCCCGAAGCTTTAGGTATAAAGGTTCGGAGATGGTTTAAATTTTCAATAATAGTTGAGTTGATCTTATTTTGATTAAAAATTTGTCCTCCGGGTCTTTAGTGTCCCTGTGACTGGAATTTTTGGCCACGGAGGCACGGAGAAACAATTGAATAATAACAGGTAGTGTTCTTTATTAACCTCTATTCCCTTTCATTTTAAAACATTGGGCCCAAAAATCAACTGACGGCAATTTCCAAGCCCCGGTTTTCGCAGCAATTTTAAGATATACTCCGCGATTGGATTATTTTTTTAAAGGCATGTAAGCAATGGCTTCAATCTCCAAAGCCGCGTCAATAGCCAACTTTGCTTCAACGCAAGACCTGGCCGGAGGATTCACCGGAAAATACCTTTGATAAACCCGGTTCATGGCGGCGAAATTGCCGATATCCGTCAGGAATACGGTTACTTTAACCACATCCGTTAAGGAACAACCCGCGGCCTGCAGTATCAACTTTATTCTCTCTAAAACAACTTCGGTCTGTTTTTCGACCCCGTCCTTAACCAGGCTGTTAGTGGCGGGGTCTACCGGCACCTGGCCGGAAACGAAGACCAGGTCCCCGGCTCTTACCGCTTGCGACAGGGGAGCGGTAGTTGTTAGCCCGGTTTCAATTACCTCTTTCATTAGGTTTTCCTCCTTCGAATTCGAATTTAAATAAGAATTTTAAGGCTTATTCAGGCCCTCCTTCCAAAAAGATGAGCGGAACTGGTAGATACTCATTACTTATCCTTGATTGAAGTTACCACCTCGGTAAATTTACTCAAAATTAGCCCCACATCCACCGAGTAGGACAAATAAGTAACTCCCCGTTCGCTCCAGGTCCTGGCCCCGGCCGCCGATTCCACAAAAGTGCCGACGGTTTTTCCCTTGGCTCTAGCCTTATCAACGATAGCCGTCATCTTCTCCACCAACAGCGGATGGTTAACCTGGCCGGGAATTCCCAGCGATTGTGAGAGATCGTAGGGGCCGATAAAAAGGACATCGATTCCCTCCACCCTGAGAATCTCGTCAAGATTGTTTAGGCCTTCCTCCCCTTCCAGGTGGGCGATGACAACCACGTTTTCATTGGCGTGTTTAAAATAGTCGGCTTTCGGCATTCGTGAATACTCAGCCGCCCGGACAAACCGGCAAACGCCTCTCTTGCCCTCCGGATAATACCTTGAGGCCTCAGCCAGCTTTTCCGCTTGTTTCCTGGTGTTGATCTCCGGAACTTGGACCCCGTGAGCGCCGATATCCAGCGCCCGCAGAATGTAATGCTCCTCATTTTTAGGCACTCTGACCACCGGGCTGATTCCCGCCAACTCGCAGGCACGAATCAGGTTCTGGGCGTTTTCGTAGGAGACCGGACCATGCTCCATATCGATTATGGCGTAATCAAAACCGGCTAATCCCGCAATTTCAAAAATCGCCGGATCGTTCAATTTACAAAACGGCCCCAAAGTTATTTCCTTGTTCCTTAATTTGTTCCTTAGGCGGTTTTGTTCCACATTTAGCACCTCATTCTTTAAAATACTTCTTAAAGGCTACCGCATCTTTGGCAATCAATTGCGGGGCGGTCAGAATTCCTTTGAAGGCCCCCAGTTCTTTATAACCGCTGCCGGAGATCAGAACCAGCACTCTTTCATCCTGCTTGATTATTTTCTGATTATAAAGTTTCATGGCCCCGGCGAAAGAAACCGCGCCGGTCGGTTCGGCCAGGATACCTTCCTTGACGGCCAATTCCGTCATGGCCTTAATAACCTCCTGATCATTTACGGTAATACCCAAACCCTGGGACTTTTTAATGCTTTGCAAAGTAATGGTGCCGTCTTCAGGATAACCCCGCAAAGGTTCGCTAATCCCAACCGCCACCGTCTCACCGTCCTCCAGCCAGGGAGCAACCTCCGGCAGGCCTTTTTCAAAAGCCAATGATATGGGGGCGCATTTTTCCGATTGCACCGCCACCAACTTCGGCATGTATTTCAATATTTTTAAATCGATTAATTCTTGAAACCCCTTATAACAGCCTACCAGTAAAGGACCTGCCCCTATCGGGAATAACAGCCACTCCGGCGGATTTCCCCGGAACTGTTTAAAAATTTCAAAGGCTATGGTTTTATCCCCTTCAGTGGTGTACGGGCTTAAGAAGGTTGTGGCCAGATTCACTAAATCATAACGTTCGGAAAGCTCCAGGGAAAAATTGTAGGCATCGCTGATGTCGCCTTCGATTTGGAAAACTTGAGATCCAAAAGCCTGCATCATTACAACCTTATCCGGTTCCGTATCTTTAGGAATGATAATGATGGAATTGATCCCGGCTTTGGCGGCATAAGCGGCCAAAGCGACACCGGCGTTACCATGAGTGGAAGTAATTACATTCCGGGAACCATCTTCCTTGACTTTGGAAATAGCCACTGAAAGCGGACGGTCTTTGAAAGATCCGGTGGGATTCCTGGACTCATCCTTGATATATATTGAAGGCTTACTCGAATCTTTTACAAAATCGGAGAATTCCAGGATGGGTGTATTCCCTTCCTGCATAGTCACAATATTGGCGCTGTTTTTCAATGGCAATAGTTCTTTGAAATCCCAGATATTTTTGATTGAACCATAGTCGTGCATCCTTGATTTAAAGTCGGTTTTATCGATGGCGTCATAGTCGTATTTTATTTCTAAAATTCCGCCGCATTTCGGACATTTGTATGAGAACTTGCCTATTTCATACTTGCTGCCGCAACTCACACAAATAATCTCTTTCATACTCAAAGCCAGCACCCCCAAATTATGTAAGTAAGTTTATAGTCGGATAATACTTGTAAAGCTTGCAGAAGGGGCAGTTATTCCCCTAATTTATCCAGAAAAATCGGTTTAATATTCATGGCCTCACAGGCCAACTTTAGCTCGGGAGCCACATCCCCGTAAACCATATGCATGTGATTTGATCTCACATACTGTAACAATTGTTGATAATCGGAATTTAGTTTAACAAAAGCGTGGGGCCACTCCCAAGTGGTTTCGCGTAGACGTTCCCGGGGAACCTCCTGAATTAATAATACAAAATTGTATACAGCAAAATATGCAATTTTGTATTTAGATTTAATTCTAGGCTATTCCATCAAAGAGGTAAAATCCGTCTTTATAACGTTTTGTAAATTCTTCTTTTGAATGGATTACATGTTCTCTAATCAGTTTCTCAACCAGAACCGAGTCTCTCTTTGCCAGGCCCTTGATTATTTCAGTATGTTCAATGACTCCTCTCTCCATTGAACCCGGAAAATGAGTGGTGGCTTTAATCAACAACTGGTTCATATTTTTGATAATAGCGACCATCTTTTGCAATTGTTTATTGGTGCAAGTTTGATTTATCAATGCGTGGAATTTATCATTAGCGTTTACATATCCGGGAATGGAGTTGTTTTTTAGCGATAATGAGCATGACTCGTTGTACTTTACAAGCTTCTCAATTTCCTGGCTGGTAATTCTTTCACTGGCCAGCCTTCCCGCCAAACCCTCGAGGACTTCCCGCAAATCATAAATATCAACGATATCTTTATGTGATAAATTAGTTACTATCTTGCCTTTATAGGGGATATCCGTTACCAGTCCTTGTTCTTCAAGCTTCTTTAATGCTTCCCTAATTGGCGTCCTGCTAACCCCTAGGTCTTCAACAAGTTCCAGTTCCTTAATAGCCATTCCGGCTTTATATTTACCAACCAGCAACCCTTCAATAATCTTATTGTAAACTTCCTCGTTTAATTTGCCGATCTTGTCATTTCTTCTCATCAAGTAAAAACCTCCCTAACTAGGAACGTTTACCAAGATTGTGGAGATGGTTACTGCAAAGAATGGCAGCCCATTGTAGGATAAGCAACGGCTGGCGGTTGGATTCCCTGTTAAACATCGGAGATGGGATTTATCTCCATACAGATATTATAATTGAAAACCACACCAATTTAAAATAAATTCCGCATATATTTTAGTGGCTGTAATTAACTTATTAATTTCCACAAATTCATCGGCTTGATGGGCGACGTTCAAATCCCCCGGACCAAATAAAACACTGGGAGTATTGCCCCGTTTAATTAAATGGCGCATATCGGCGCAGCCTTGCAACCCCGAGAATTTTGCCTTTTCCCCCAAAACCTTCTGGAGCGAATCTTCTAAACATTGAACCATCGGGTGGCTCTGAGAAATCTCCGAGGGATCGGCGTCAAGCAGCCATTCCACCCGGGGCGGATTACTCTTTAACCACGGATCTTTTTTGACCGCATCATCGATGTATTTTTCGATGATACTTCTTACTGCCTCGGCTTTTTCCGAAGGCAGATATTTAACATCGCAGTTTATCTCGCATTTATCCGCTACTATATGGGGAGCATCCCCTCCGTGAAACATCCCTACGCTGATAGTCGGCGAGACCAGCAAATCATGCTTTTTAACCAGCCGTTCTTTTCTTTCACATTCCATTAAATAATTATAAATATGGACCATTTTATCGATGGCGCTTACCAGGTTTTGCCTCCGGGCGGCATGACCCGAAATTCCGCTGGTGGTAACCCGTAAGAACTGAACACCGCGATGGGCCGTTTGAATCTCCAGCCCGGTTCCTTCGCCCACTATTCCAGCGTCACCGGTATAGCCCCTGGCTATGCACATAAGGGTACCGTTACCGGAGGATTCTTCATCGATAACGCTTTGAAACACTAGATCGCCCTTTAACTTTATCTCTAAAGCTTGCAGGGCTTTAATGGCCATGTACATTCCAACCAGTCCGCTTTTCATATCGGTTGAACCGCGACCGTAGATCTTCCCGTTGGAAACCTCACCCCAGGGATTGAAATGCCAATTGGCTTCGTTACCCAAGGGAACAACATCCATATGACCATTGAGCACCAACGATTTACCATTGCCGGCGCCTTTCAACCTTCCGGCGACATTGGGCCTGTTTTTATAATTACGGCCTTGAGGTTTTACAAAATAATCATAATCGGCCAGAAACTCGGGATCGACATCAAACATCTCCGTGCTGAAACCCAAACTCTTTAATTGGCCGCTAAACCATTGTTGGGCTTCCTGTTCTTTCCCGTCCTGTTGAAAATTGATACTCCGAAAGCTCAACATTTTTAATAAGAAATCGATAATTTCCGGCTGCATTTTATCAATTTGAGCTTCCACTTTCGTCTGCAATTCCTTGTCGATCAAGACAAGCACCCCCCAAACCTTAGTTTAAATCTCCGGATTATTTAATAGCTCCGAAAGTCATCCCTCTGACCAAATATTTGCGTATTAAGAGCCCGAAAACTAAAACCGGAAGCGTGGCAATGGTCGCGGCGGCGAACATTTGGCCCCATTCGATTGAGTATGCTCCAAAAAATGACGGCATATGAACCGGAAAGGTTTTGGCCATGTTTCTGGTCAAAATAAACGCGTAAAAATATTCGTTCCAGGTCATTATGAACATGAAGATGCCGGTGGCTACCAAACCAGGAGCCGATAAGGGTAGAGTTACCTTTAAAAAAGTGCTAATCCTGGAACAGCCGTCTATTTGGGCGGATTCTTCTATCGATACCGGGATATCCTTGAAAAAGCTGTAAATCATCCAGACGCTAAAGGCTAAATTGGCTAGTATATAAACAATAATTAAACTATAGTAAGTATCAATAAGCTGCAAATTCAACATGATGATATAAAAGGGCAGCACAAATGCTACCGGTGGACCCATCCTGGTGGTTAAAGCGAAAAACAAGAATTGATCCTTTTGCTTAAAATTGAACCTGGCCAAGGAATACCCGGCCATACTTCCGATAATCAACACTATCACCACGGTAAAGGTGCTCACCAAGAAGCTGTTCAACATATATTTCATAAAATCACTGTGAAAAAGAACATTCCGGTAATGCTCCAGGTAAAATCCTATTGTTGGCGGAAGGGTAAAGTACTGGGCGGCCGGTACCAGCGATGTTCTAATCATGAACAATAAAGGGAAAATAAAGAAGACCGCCATCGCCATTAAGACCAGATGCAATACAACCCGTATTAAAGTTTTCATTGATTTTCTTCACCCTTTAAAATTTGTTTTCCCAGGGTTTTCAGGTAAAGCCAACTGATAAAAATTACAAAATACAGCATAAAGATGCCCCAGGCAGACCCTTGTCCCATTTGAAACCATTGAAAGCCGATCTTCCAAACATAATAACTCAAAGTTTCTGATGAAGAACCGGGGCCTCCGGAAGTCATCATAAAAATTTTGTCGAAATCCCGGAAAGCATCCATGGTCCGGATTAAAATAGCGATGGTAATCACCGGGTTTAAAAAAGGTAAGGTTATATATTTCAGTTCCTGCCAGAAATTAGCCCCGTCGATTTGGGCGGCTTCATAAGGTTCGTTGGGTAAAGACTCCAACCCCGCCAGCAACACCAGAACCATAAAAGGAGTCCATTGCCAGATGTCAACGATAATTATTGAATTCAAAGCCCAGGCGGAATTGCCTAAAAAGGAAATCTTGGGCAGACCCACTTTGCTCAGGAGAAAATTGATAATTCCAAAATCAGTGTTCAACATATATCTGAAAGTAGCCCCGATAACCATCGGCGCTAAAATCATCGGAATCAAATAGATGCTCCGGAAAAAATTGTTGCCTATAATATCCTTGCGGTTAAGAATCAAAGCCAGGATAAAACCTAAAATAAATGAGATCCCAACGGATAAGACTGTAAAATAGATCGACCTTCCCAGCGAAGACCAGAAATTTTTATCGGTTAACATCGAAAGATAATTATTGAGGCCAACAAATCTGTTTGAGGCGAGGTTTGTCAAGTCATACTGTTGTAAGCTTAAAACCACCGCAAATATCAAAGGGAAGATGGCCACCACCAATAGAAAGATTAAGCAGGGCGCCAAAAAAGAATAGTAGAAGGCTTTTCCAGATTTGTTCATAATTCTGTTCTCCTTTAATGCCGGGTCCCTATGGGTTTTCCCCCATAGGGACGACCGGACACCAAATCTTATTTGTAGTAACCTGCTTTTTTCATGATCTCTTCTATTCCCTTTTGGGCGTTATTTAAGGCGTCCTGAACGTTCTTTTCACCAGCAACCGCCGCTGAAACTTCCTTCATGAAAACATCACCCAATTGGACAAACTCCGGAATCCAGGGCCAATATTTAATATTAGCGTTCTTCCAGGCTTGGGGCAAGAATTCAACATAGGTGTCGGCATGATTCTTTTTGGCTAACTCTTTGTATTCCGGGAGACCCATGACATATAAATTCGGAACATCCCACCTTTGAAGCTCCAGAGCCTCTCTCTTAGTTGTGTCCCTGCTCATCCGCCATTTTAAGAACAGAGCGGCAGCTTCTTTTTTCTTGGAATACTGGTTAATGCCGAGACCTTCCATATAAATCCATTGTAAATGTTGGCCGTTCGGCCCGGCGATGCTGCTGATTCCCACATTACCGGCAACCTTTGATGAGGCCGGGTTATTAAATGCGCCGCCCCAACCGGTGGTATCATACATCATCGCCACTTTACCCTCGGAGAACATTTGGCCGGCGTCATTGAAATTCATTGAAGCCACTCCCGGCGGTCCGTAATCTCTGAGTAAGGAGACATAATCGTTTAAAGCTTTAACCATTTTAGGGGAATTGACCTGGGGTCTGAATTTACTGTCAAGGACTGTCGCCCCATAGGTCCAGGCCCAGCCGGCGTAGCTTCCCATGGAAGAGAAGTTGGCCACGCCGCGGCCGATCATTGGGTACACGCCATCAATTTTTAGAGCCTTGATCTTCTTAGCCAACGCGATGATGTCATCGGTTGTTTTCGGCGGAGTAAGGTTGTATTTCTCAAATATGTCTTTGCGATAATAAAACGCGCCACCGATAATCGTATGTGGCATGGCATACAATTTCTTTTTTACCGAGAAGGTATTTATTGCTGAAATTGGGATATCCTGATAATAAAAATTCCAGGGATGGCTCGCCTTATTGATGTATTGGTCCATAGAGGCCAGCCAGTTGTTCCGGTAGTATTCCGGTAAATACCAGAATGATACGGAAGTTATGTCGTATGCTCCGGTCCGTGAGGTAGCATCAAAAATGAATTTCTGCCTAGTAGTCGGTTCATCGTAAATCTCGATGTTAACCTTGATGCCGGTCTCCTTTTCAAAGTCGGCTTTATAACTCTTGATTACATCAATTTCATAACCTTCCTTGAGCAAAAGAGTGATAGTAGTTCCTTTGAAAGCCGTTTTCTCATCGGCTTTGGCCAGGCCGATAGCGCATAATCCTAGAACCAACACTGCCACCATTAATAGAACAAGACTTTTCCTCACTTTTTTTCGCCTCCGTTTTTGGTAAGTACTTGAAACCAAGTTTTTTACCTTCTCACCTCCTTAATGCTTCCAAATCCTTGGCCAAAAAGCCCAAACCAAGTTCAGAAAGCTTTTGCGGACTTGGAATACTGGTTTTTAAATCCCAGTCCAATTCTTGGAAATATTCATTAATTTGAGTTTGTAAATCAATTGTTACCCCTTTGGTGTTTCCTTCTTGTAACGGGGGGTTGCCGATGACCCGGCCGGGGAATTTAAACTCCAGGGGATTCAACCCTTCCCGGAGGTTAAAGGCGTGTCGAAGGTTTAAAATTCGCTCTCCGGTCTGTTCAAATTTGTCCAGATCATATTCAAAGCCGGTAACCGCCTGAAGAAACTGCGGCCAGGCCGTAACCGGGTAGGAATAATAAGCCATTTGGCATAGACCTGTCGCATTGACCATCTGCATCAGGCAAACAAGCCTTTTTTGCCAAATTCCCTTACCATGCGGAGAATAACGCTCAAAGTCCTCCGGCAAATCCAAGCCGGGCGGTAAAAGCCATTCACAAGGGCAGTGCCGTCCCGGAGTCGGTTCCGTGGCGTAAGTGGTAGCCATTCCGGGTTGAAAGCGCGGATCGTGATAGGGCAGCTCCTGGCCGTTTACATGAATTGCATAATCTACAGCCCTACCCCCGATAACTTCCGAAGCCCTCTTGACGCCATCAGTCAGTAAAGCCGCTTTTCCTTCCCGTTTAGCCATTTTACGTAAAATATCAATAGTTTTCTGAGCGTCTCCCCAGGAGATTTTGATTTCTGGATCATTAATCAAACCATTCTCGCTGCATTCCATGGCAAAAGCGATGACGCTGCCGGCCGAGATGGTATCCAGTCCCAATCTATTGCATAAGTCGTTGATAAAAAGAATTGATTCAAAATCATCATTTAAAATCATCGGGCCGAAAGCGGCGGCGCTTTCGTATTCAACTTTCTCAGTCTTGATGGCATACGGGCCGTCTTTGATTTCCATAATCCCGCTGCAGGCAATGGTACATTTCCAGCAGCCCTTCCGCTTCACCTGGTATTTCATGACTTCATCCTTGGCAAGCTTCTTAATGCCATTGGGGAAGTCTACCGGCCCGGCTCCCTTCCAATTCTTCACCGGCGAATCCCCGGACATGATGGCGGTCCCTAAAACCCCGATGGTGCCGGTCTCCGTCATCGGGAAATACTCCCGCCCCGGTAATTTTATATACTTCTTCTTCAACTTATCAACAGCGGCAGCATCGGCTAAGGGAACCTCAAAAGCTCCTTTAACTGCCACCGCCTTTAAATTCTTAGATCCCATAACCGTCCCTACGCCCGAGCGGGCCGCAGCCCTTCCATCATGAATAACCGCGGCTATCAAAGATAAATTTTCGCCGGCCGGTCCAATCGAAGCCACCCGGCAATCAGATCCGTGCAAATCTTTCAGTCTCTGTTCAACAGCAATTGTTTCCATGCCCCATAATTCCCCGGCCTCCAGAAGCTGTGGTTTACCGTTGTTAATATATAAATAGCATGGTTTTTTAGCTTTGCCTTTAAAAAACACCGCGTCATAGCCTGAAAATTTTAAATAAGGGCCAAAACTCCCCCCGCAATTGGAATCACCCCAGCCCCCGGTTAAGGGGGACTTACAAACCACCATAAATCTATTCCCTTCAATGGTTGGAGTCCCCGTAAAAGGGCCGGTGCAAAACCCCAGAATGTTTTCCGGCCCCAGAGGATCGATTCCCGGTTTCAAGTGTTGATACAATAAACGGGCCCCTAAACCATATCCACCTATAAAATCTGAAAGTACCGACGGGTCCGGTTGCTGTTCGTCAGTTTTCCCGGTGCTTAAATCAACCCAAAGTACCTTTCCCATATACCCGCCAAGCATTTAAATCCCCACCTTTCAATTATTATTTAGGTAGAGCAGTCAAGAATAAAATACAAAATTGTATACACTAGTTAATAAATTTTTCACTCTTTTTACCCCCCGATAAACGGGGTCAATAGCTTTATCTCATCATCAAGGTTAATGTTTTTGTTGTAAGAAAAGACTTGGCCCGCCGGGATCAGGTCATTGTTATGAAAAATAAGCAAAGTGCTTTTTAGCTTTCTCTCCCCGTCTTTGATGGAGAAAAACCTATTTTCCAATAAGGGAAAACGGCGTAAGAGTTCACCTAATATTTCGGATAAAATGTTGGATTGCACTTCAAGTTGTAGTGTGCCGGAGGTTATATCGAATAATTCGGAAGATAGAAATAAGATTTTAGCCATTAGATATTGCCACCATTTAGTAGTCTAAATTAATAGGAGTTAAAAAGCTGGACAGTAGAAATAAAATACAAGATTGTATACAATGTGTTTTTCAACTTTCTTTCCTTAGAATAACACATCTTGGCACTTTTAGCAATAGCTTTAGTCCCATCCGTAATTTTATAATTAAAAGCAATATATCCCTTTAATTCTAAGCATTTGGGGATACCAGCGGAAAAATATTCTCTTATAAAAAATATTGGGTCGCCAATTGGCAACCCTTTTTAAAATTGATACCCCAGCCCTAATTGAAAACGGTTAGTGGTGTTGCTCTCGGTAGCGGTCCCTAATATCCCCGCCCGGATGTCAAGCTTCTGAGTTAGTCCGAATCTGATTCCCAATTCGTAGTCCAGGGCCAGTTTGCTGTCTAGATAGTAGATGTCAAACTCGCTAAGGCCGGTGATATTATCGGTTAATTCAACCGATGGATTGATTCCCAGAAACATTTTGGAACCGGTTACCCCAAGCAGCAGGGAAAGATCCGGGTTTAATTGAAGTTTAACGGCCCCCCGGTTGTAGTCTTTTTCGCCGATATCGAGCGCTACTCCCCAGTCACCTGCGATTCCATACTCGCCCCCGGCCACCCAGCCGATATCGTCAATCTGCCTCAGAGTAATCACACCATGGCCTTCGGAAACCCCGGAAGTATACAAACCATAGGCGGCAAGCGGAGTGAAGGCGGCAAGCGCCACCGTTAAAACTATTACTGCCAGATATCTCATTAATAACCCACCTTTACAACTTGGTATTAAACTGTAATATTTATTAATCATTAAAAATTTTTTTCCTGCAGGAAACTATGTGGTAATCGATTCCGATACTGTTTTGCCATGAAAGCGACTTGGCGCGCACATTAAACGAAACCCCGGCGGCGGCCGGGGTTTATTAGAAAGTTAAAAACCATTGAGTTGGTGTTAAACTGATTTTTGACGTATTAATAATAATGGGTATTAATTTTATTCCAAGATATAGACTTTGATTTTTTTAGTGCCATACATGGCTGCTTCGCGGTAGGTTTCAAAACAGAGGTCGATCCGGTTTCCTTTAATGGCCCCTCCGATATCGGCGGCTTCCGCCCGGCCGTACCCCTCGATATATAATTTAGTCCCCAGTTTAATTACTCTGGGATCCACCGCCACCAAGCCGAACCCGGCTTTTTTCCCGGTGTAGGTCTGGCCATAGGCGGCGTATTTGCCGCAGCTCTCCGGTCCCGGGTAATATGCTGTGGCAATCATTGTTTTGACTTCAATATACCGGTAAGAACCGCGGGAAGTTTCCAAGGTCCTGACAATCGTTTTGATTCCCCTGGCTATTACCGTGTTTAAAACCGGTTTAACCCTCTTTTCGGCTAACCGGAAGCGCTTGACTTCCCGGCCGTCCTCGTATACTATTTTGATTTGGCGCTCATTTAAACCGGACTTGCCTTGGCGGATGACTTTTTCCTGGCCCCGCTCCATGTTTTTATCCCGAATGTACTCAACCCCGGGACTTATAGCAACTTGTTTAGTGATGATGACACTGCTGACTCTAACCAGTTTAATCTTTTGGCCCGGTTTTACCACTTCGTCCAGGCCGGGACTGACTTTGTCATTCTCGCCGCAATGAATCCCGGCTGCCGCTAGTAGATCTCCAACCGATCGAGCAACGGTATAGACTTCGGTTACTTTGCCGTCCGCTTTTATAGTAACCGGAAAAGAGCGGGTGACATTAATGACGATATTCTCAGTGATCGGAGTCTTAAGGCCGGGTTGAACAACGTCGCCTTGTTTTAAGGTAATCCCTTTTTCGCGCAGCACATCGGCGACGTCGGAGCTTAAAGTCTCCATTTTCAGGCTTTGCCCATCTACATTAAGAACCACCCGATCCAGGGCGATGACATAGGATATGAAGCCAAATAAAGAGATGCCTAAAACCGCCCCTAAACCTATGTAAAAATAATCGCGAAACCTTTTTTCCCAACGTCCAGTGATGATTCTTATCCTCATTCCGACCCCCCTTTAATGTAAATGTAAAGCTAAATTAATTTTTCGCTAACTACCATCCAAATCCTGCCGTAATTTTTTTACATTTTGTGTCAGAAAATTTTCAACTAATAACCTTCTCAAGATGAAGGCCGAGAATACTACTCCATTAATTCACGAACCCGGAATTCCACGCCCATTTCCTCTGCCAATAGCCTCGATTTTTCAAGATCAACTCCGGGATAACGTACCACTGAGACTATAACCCTGGGAATATATTGAACGCTTCGACGGGTAAAATCCAGCATCGCCCGGAACGCGGCTTCGCCGTATTTACTCCTGGTTAATTGCTGATACATTTCAGCATTATGGGCATTTAGACTGATGGAAATAGCATCTACCAACCCTTTTAACCCGGGCAGTATATCGTAGCCCAAGAACAAATCTGCCAACCCGTTGGTATTTACTCTGACTGGAGCCTGATGTTCCTTTAATCGCTTGGAAACTTCCACTACTACGTCCGGCCGGAGCAAGGGTTCCCCATAACCGCAAAATACTACCTCCCGATAACGGGTGGGATCACCGATAGCTTCCATAATTTCAGTGACAGCCGGTTCCTTTTCCAGCCATAAATTATAGCCCACCCCACTGCTGGTATCCCGGATGCAAAAAATGCAAGCATTTGAGCAACGATTGGTAATGTTTAAATACAGGGAACCGTGCAAAGGATAGGCAATCACCATTTTGCGTTCCTTATTTTCCTTTTTTCCGTCCATTAGCTAGACACTTCCCATCTAAGATTCAGGTCATTTGAAGGAACTCTATAGCCATCTATATTCCAAATAAGGCTTGATAATTATTCGAAGTTATCCGGGCAACCTCGTTAGCCGCCAGCCCTTTAATCTCGGCCAGCTTCTCTCCAACCAGAGCCACTCTTAACGGCTCATTGCGCCAGCCGCGAAACGGATGGGGCGCTAGATACGGGCAATCGGTCTCCACCAGCAACCGCTCGAGCGGCACCTTGGCGGCTACCCCGCGTAACTTTTCGGCGTTTGGGAAAGTCAACGGTCCCGCCAACGAAATGGTCAAACCCAATCCCAGACATTGAGCGGCCATCTCCCAACTGCCGCTGAAACAATGCATTACTCCCCCGGCCGGCCCCAATTTTTCCCGGGCAAGCAACTCCAAAGTATCCTGATGGGCCTCCCGGTCGTGAATAATAATTGGTTTATTATACTCTTTGGCTATGGCTAATTGTTCCTTAAAGGCTTTAAGCTGGTCTTCCTTGGAAGAGTAATTATAAT
>JBLNCU010000044.1:0-32287 GCA_050260935.1 Bacillota bacterium | reverse complement strand
AAATCTGGAATAAGCTCAGAATTGGCGCCAGCATTCAAAACTCCAACTACTATCCCTCGTATCGACATTGGTCTCTCCGCCAAGCGACATTGACCAATGCGGGGTCAATTGCCAGTTGGATGTTAGGCCATAGTTGGGAGAGGTGGTGTCCCAGGCGTCTATTCCCAATGACAGGAATGAAGTAGCCGGAATATCCAACCCAACTCCAAATTTGCTCTTGAACACTCCCAACCGGCCGGTGATTCTTGGCGATTTAAAGCCCCATTGGAGGACGGTTAAATTCTCCTGGCCGACATCTTCCCAGCCAACCAGCAAGGAATTATGTTCATTGAAACCGACATTCAGACGGTAATCCACCATTAAATCGGAGTCTTTTTGATATCTTGCTCCCAGGCTGTTTTTTAAAGAAATTTGCTCAATGGCGGTGACGTAGTTATTGACTTTTTCAGCCGCCTGGCTGGTTTGATCGATGGTCTGTTTTACCTGCGCCAAAGTCCCGTCACCGGTAGTTAACTGTTCTACCGCTTGGTTGATGTTTTGAGCCGCTTCTTTGATGGCCTGCATGGTTTCATGAGCGTCGTTAATCAGCAGTTCGATATCCTGGTCTTTGTTGGCGATTATGGCGGTAAACCTTTCAAGGTTGGCCGAGATTTTTTCCGCATTGGCCAATGTTTGTTTCAAGTCGGTGGCTGTCTGGCCGTTGTTGTCTATTTGGTTTAAAAAGCGGTTGGCTGTTACGGAGGCCTCAGCCAGTTGCGCCGAGACTTTGGTAATATTAGCGATTAATTCATTTATCTGTGGCTGATTGGTCCGGGCCATCTCCTCAACCATCAGGGCGATGTGATCAACCCGGTTAAAGAGTTGAACCAGATCGACGCTTTGAAGCTGGCCGGTTATTCTTTGAAAATCAGCCGATATCTGATCAAACCTTACAATGGTGTTCTTTAAAGAGGTTGAAATTTCGGGATCGGTAATAAAATATTTAATAGAATCGGCGACTATCCGCAAAGATTCCAGAACATCATAGGCGGTATTATAAAACTGCTCCATGGAAATGGGATTTTGGCCTAATAAACGTTTTCCCGGCGGCAGCAACTCCCCGGGTTTTGCCGGAACAATCTCCAAATACTTGTCGCCGATCACCCCGGAACTGGCTATAATGACTTTGGCCCGCTTCGGGATTTTAACATCCGGTTTGATTCGCATAGCCACAACTACTTGAATGTTGTCGAAATAGATTCGGGATACTCTTCCCACATCAACACCGACAAATTTTACCGGAGCTCCGGGCCGCAACCCCCCGACTTGATCAAACACCGCTTCGAGCTCGCTCCCTCTTTGAAATAGTTGCACGCCACTTAACCAGAAAAAGAGGATGAATAATATTAAAAAAGCAATTATGGTAAAAAGGCCGACTTTAGCCTCGGGGCTTGCCATATTCATTTGATCGCCTCCGGAAAAATCGATTTGAAAAGAGCGTGGAAGCGGAAAGAATCCTTAACCGCCCTCAAATCTCCCAACCCTTCCTTTTTAACCTTCACTATCCCACATCCCGCCTCCCGCATCTTGGATCCCAATCACAGCCGGTAATTTTTAAAAAATTGACGCATTAAAGGATGATTGGCCTCCCCGATCCGGTCTCTATCTTTAACCTCAACTAATTTTCCTTCATGAAGGAGTCCGATCCGATCGGCTATTTTTAAAGCGCTGTTGATGTCGTGGGTAACCACGATCGAGGTGATGCCCAGGTTTTTTTGGAGGTCTAGAATTAATTCGTTTATGGTATCGGCAATGATCGGATCCAATCCGGTAGTCGGCTCATCATAAAGCAGAATCGGCGGTTTTATGGCAATCGCTCTGGCGATGGCGGTCCTTTTTTTCATCCCGCCGCTTAAATCGGCCGGCATCTTGAAGGCTATATCCCCGTCCAATCCGACGATGCCCAATGTCTGAATGACCCGCCGCCGGATTTCAGATTCGGGGAAATTGTTCCGGCGCAAGCTAAAAGCGACATTTTCAAAGACCGACAAGGAGTCGAAGAGCGCGGCCGATTGAAAAACCATGCCCATTTGGCGGCGGACCTCACGCCATTCGGTCTTGGAAAGGTTCGTGGTATTTACGCCGTCGATCACAATCCAACCGGAGGTCGGCTTGATCAGCCCCATAACCAGCCTTAAAAAAGTGCTTTTTCCGCAGCCGCTTGGGCCAAGGATCACAAAAATTTCTCCCCGCCGGAATTCTAAATTCATCCCATCCAAGATGGTTTGACCGTTTATCTGATAACCAAGATCGTGAACAGAAATCATCTTTACCTCTAAGCGGAATGTTTTTAAAGATTATATAGAAATTGTGAGAGAAAATAATTGGAGATAAAAATTATGATGGTGGAGATTACCACTGATTGGGTGGTAGCCTTGCCAACGCCAGCGGCGCCGTTTTCCGTATGCAAACCTTTATAGGCGCCGATCCCGGCTATAATCAGTCCAAAGAAAAAAGCCTTAATAAGTCCGCCGAAGAAATCCCAGAAGACCACAAAGGTTAAAATACCATCAATTATATTATTGGGGGCGATATTGGCATAATAGACAGCCAGCATAAATCCGCAGACAATTCCAAAGAGGTTGGCGAAGATTACCAGGATCGGCAGCATGGCGCCGGCGGCTATAATTTTGGGAGCTACCAAATAATCAATGGGATCGGTGGATAAAGCCTCCAGGGCCTCTATTTGTTCAGTCACTTTCATGGAACCGATCTCGGCCGTGATGGCTGATCCCACTCTACCAGCCACTACTACTCCGGTTAGAACCGGAGCCAGCTCCCGGGCAAAGGCCAGGGTAAGTCCCTGTCCAAGCTGGGAGGTTAAACCGAAGGTGGCGAAGATGATGGCTATTTGAAGGGAAAAAACCATCCCGGTGAAGGCGGAAATAATCAGAACAATCGGTAAAGACTTGACCCCGATCGATTCCATTTCAGCCCAGGTGTTTTTCCAGAAAATCGTGCCGCAAAAAACCGCTTTAAAACTCCGCAGATATAATTGAATGATTTCGCCGAAGTAAAATAAACCGGAGGTGACTATCTCCCCGAACCAGGTCAAGGGGTCCGATTTATTAAATTTTGCCGGTAAGGACATCGCCGTTTCCTCTTGAAAGCTCATATTTTTCTAATAAAAATCTCATAAAACAAATGGAGATAAGAATAGAATGGCATATAACCAGATTATTCTGCATTATCTAAATAATTCCTGCCTTTTTCGGGTATATTTCCGTTTCCATTGACGAACCTGGGGTTGCGAACTCAAATACCAATGAAACTTCCCTGCTAATCTGGCGGGAAATTGAAACCGGAAAGAGTAAAGTTCCCAAAAAGACATAAAATAAACCATGGTTTAAGGCCATGGCTTTATACCAAGCGGCTTCCAGAGCTTAAATGGTATTATCGGTGCAACAAGCAAAGAAAGTTATGCCCTTTCTAACAATTCGGCTTTTTTCTGTGCCAAATGAGGATCATTGTTTTCCGCTTTCTTTTTAAAATAGGATTTAAGACGGCAGATAAAATCCTAAACATTAGGGCCCCCCTTTCCGCGAAAAGCTCACTTATAATTAATCATGTTTCAGGTTAAGTCCGCTTAGACTATAAAAGCCAATCTGGTATCATAAAACTTGATTAAAGAATTTCCCGAAAGCGCATCGGTGTATTATATGATATCGGCCGGGCGCGGGTGCTGAAAAAATCTTTGCGGAATAATTTAATGAGGGGAAACGCTTAAAATCGGGGTGAGTGATTATTTAGAAAATAAATTTAAAATTACCTGTATTATAGAAGGAAACTATTTTAGAGCGTCGAAAAAGTGTGTTAGTTTATAAGGGAGGTAATGATAGTGCTGCCAAAAGAGCTTAAATTTACCGAAGAACACGAATGGGTTAAAATTGACGGCGACCGGGTTATCGTTGGAATTACCGATTATGCTCAAAAAGAATTAGGGGATGTAGTCTTTGTTGATTTACCCGGCGTAGGGGAGAAAGTTACCGCTAAAAGCCCTATTGCTACTATTGAATCCGTCAAAGCCGTTTCAGAAGTATATGCCCCGGTTAGCGGTGAGATTATGGAGACGAACGACGCACTTGAACACAGCCCTGAATTTGTCAATCAGGATCCTTACGGCAAGGGATGGATTATGATTATCGAACCGTCCGACCGGGAAGAAATCAAGCAACTATTATCTCCTTCGGCTTATGCCGGTTTAATCGGTGAAAAGTTATGAATTGGCGGCTTATTCCATATTCCAGCGCTGAACCGGCCTGGAATATGGCTGCCGATGAAGCGATTTTTACTTCCTATTTACAGAATAACGCCCCGCCGACACTCCGCTTCTATGGGTGGGATCCCCCGGCTCTATCGGTCGGGTACTTTCAAGAGGTTGCCAAAGAAGTCAACCTTTCCGGCTTAACCGAAAAGGGTTTTGGATTGGTAAGGCGCAACACCGGGGGAAGAGCGGTTCTCCATAATCAAGAGTTGACCTATTCAGTGGTAGCCGGGACCAGGGACGGGATTCCCGATCATTTGATCAGTTCATATCTTTATATATCAAGGGCGTTAGTGGAAGCCTTAAAAGAATACGGTATAGCGGCCGACTTGCACGAGGGGTCCGCCGAACGATTGAAAGGGACGGGAGCTTGTTTTGAAGCGCCATCCTGGTATGAAATTACCGTTGCCGGGCGAAAGTTGGTCGGCAGCGCCCAATTAAGGCGGAAAAATGCTTTGTTGCAACACGGATCGATTTTATTGGATTTTTCCCCTTTCGACCTGGGTGCTGTTTTGAACCTTAACCGCCTCTCTCTTGATGAGTGGGCCGCTAGAATGAAGCAGAAGGTAACTTCTTTGCGGGATTTGGGAGTTTCGACGGCTCCGGCTGAATTGGCGGAAGCTATCGGCCGCAGTTTTCAGAAACTATATGCCATCCGGTTTAGGGAAGATTCGCTAAGCCCGGAGGAGCTCCGGCTGACGGAGAGACTGGTTTTGGAAAAATACGCCACTCCCGGCTGGAATCTCTCCCGGGGAAGCAGCCATAATCAGTCAAGGGTGCTTACAGGGTAAGAATACATATCAGATTTATACAAGAGGTTTCTAAATGAAATTTTTCGTCGGCGATGTTGTGAAAATGAGAAAGGTTCATCCTTGCGGCGGGGCGGATTGGGAAGTCCTGCGGGTGGGGATGGATTTCCGGCTACGATGTCTCAAATGCAACCGGGTAGTGATGTTGCCTCGCCCCCAATTTGAAAAAGCGGTTAAAAGCATTGTCAAATCTTCTTTACCACCGACACTGATCTCCGAGGAATAATTATTGCTTTAGTTTTAAAGTTTCCTAGCTAAAACCTCTTGAATAATATTAGCCGAAAGTGTATAATTCTACAGTAAATTCCCTGCTCTGTTTTTAAGACAGGGCCGTTAAAGGCGCCCCGGTTTCCGGAACGACGGGAGAGGCGCTTTAGTCCACAGGGAGGAGGTGATTCGGGTGCGGGATTATGAAGCAGTATACATCCTAAAGTCAGCGTTGGAGGATGAAGCCATTGATGCCGCAGTAACCCGATTCGAGGATGTCGTTAAGAACGCCGGCGGTGAGATCGTTAAAACCGACCGCTGGGGCAAGAGGCGTCTTGCTTTTGAAGTTAACGGCAATATCGAGGGTTACTATGTTTTAATGAATTTTAAGTCTCCCAGTAACGCCGCGCAGGAACTTGAACGGGTTTTAAGGATCAGCGACGATGTTGTGCGCCAATTAGTCATCAAAAAAGATGAGTAACGAAGGGTGATGAGTATGAACCATATCGTCCTTATCGGTAGATTAACCAGGGACCCCGAACTTCGTTATACTCCAAATGGTGTTGCAGTTGCCAGTTTTGATCTGGCGGTCGACCGTCCCACCACCAACCAACAAGGCCAGCGTGAAACCGATTTTATCCGGATCGTCACCTGGCAGAAACAGGCTGAGGTAGTAGCCAATTACCTTAAAAAAGGGCGTTTGGTTGCGGTGGAGGGCAGGCTCCAAATTCGAAATTATGAAACCCAGGACGGCCAAAAAAGAAAGGCCGCCGAAGTGGTGGCCAACCGGGTACAGTTTTTAGAACGGGCCCGCGAGGATGCGGCGCCCGCCAGTAATACCACCGCTAATAGCGGGGAAGTAAATGATGACCTTGAAGGTATTAATCTTGATGATCTACCATTTTGAGCGGATATTTTCGCTTTGAAAATATCGACGGAGGTGAATTTGGATGGCCAAGAATAACGATCGGGAAAACGCCACCGGTAAAGAACGCGGTCCACGTAGGCCCAAGAAGAAAATTTGCTCTTTTTGCGTTGATAAAGTTCAAAGTATCGATTACAAGGAAACCGCGAAAATTAGAAAGTTTATCACTGAGCGCGGCAAGATATTACCCCGGCGGATCTCCGGTAATTGCGCCCTTCATCAACGGCAATTGACGATTGCTATTAAGAGGGCGAGGCAGATTGCATTGCTTCCTTTTACCAGTGAATAGAGGCCGATGGCCTCTTTTTTTCAGGCCATGGGGACTCTGAGAGCCGCTTTAACCGGGCGGGATTTTCGATGGCTGGGACGCTCCGGTTCGCAGGAAATTTTACAGTGATAGAGAATAAGTGGGTTGAAAGGGGAAATGCGGATGTCTTCCAACAACCCTGATTCCAGTATTATCAAGAATGTCAGGATTATAGAATGGATAAAGGCAGAGATTATCTCCGGCAGCGGCGCTTTGTTTAAGGCCATGATTAAAAATAACGAGGAAATGATCCTCGATTCCCTGGCCGGCTTGGTAATGGAATGTTACTTTTTGGGAAAACGTTTAGGCGTGCCGTTTGAGAGGCTGGATGCCAGGATCGAACAGAAGCTGCAATCCTCTCAGCTTCAGGAGCATGAAATCGAGGAATGGTACGGGGATGTAACTAATTTCCAGAATTACCTGAAAGAAAGAAATCAGGGTTAGGGTGTGAGAGCATGAAAGTGATTCTGCAACAAGATATCCGGACTTTGGGGTGCCGCGGCGATGTCAAGGAAGTATCCGACGGATATGCCCGGAACTATTTATTCCCCAAGGGATTGGCCATTGAGGCCACTACCGGCAATTTGAAAGCTTTGAGCGTTCAAAAGGCCAGTATTGCCAAACGGGAGGAGATGGAGGAAGCCCAGGCGCGGGAGTTGGCGGCTAAACTCTCCGGCTGCGTGGTTACCTTCAAGGTGAAAACCGGGGAGGCGGGCCGGCTGTTCGGCTCAATTACGGCCAAGGATATTGCCGATCAGCTTAAGAAAGAGCATAATGTGGAACTGGACAAACGAAAAGTGGAAATCGATGATTCAATCAGGAACACTGGCGATCATATGATCAAGATCCATTTATATAAAGGTGTTACCGCGGAAATCACCTTGCGGGTGATGGCGGAATAAGTTAATATATTTAGGATAATAAGGTTAAAGGTGAGGGTATCGGGCCTTTTGCCAATGCATTTTTACTCTCGCTTAAAATCTGTTGCCCTTCGCCCATTATCTTGAAAGGAGTTCTTAATGAAAGGCATGCTTAAAAAGCTCTTCGAAGGGTCTAAACCGGGTATTCCGCTCCATGAGCGTTTATTAGATGAAGAGCAGTTGACCAGGCAAGTGGCGGCTGTTTTTGCTCTACTCTCCAATTTATACGGCTCCGACAAATTAATCTTAAAAGCCGGAAAATTGGAGGCTTTAAAGTTAATGCGTTCCGAGATTTTAGAAGAACGTATACTGGCGTTACAAAGGATTGTTTTTGAAGATCCCACCATTGATAATATGCCCCAGCGTAAGGATTTACCCCAGATTATCAATGAAATCGAGGAAGAGATCGCCGATTTGATAGCCCGCCGTACTGTCGAGGAGAAGATCGAGAAGAAGATCGCCGAGAAGATGCAAGAACGGCATGAGGAGTATTTGAAGGAGATTAAGATTCAGATTTTGCAAGAATCCTCGGGCCCTGACAATCCTCATACCCTGAAAAAACTGGCGGAACTAGAGAGATTGGACCGGATTAATCTATCGAAGTCAGCGATGGAGGCTATTAAGCCGGCTAATTTAACGGAGGTTGTCGGCCAGGAACGGGCGGTGACATCGCTTTTAACCAAGATTGCCTCGCCCTTTCCACAGCACGTAATTCTTTATGGACCGCCCGGAGTCGGCAAGACCACGGTGGCCCGGTTAGTGCTGGAGGAAGCCAAAAAACTGCCGTTTACGCCCTTTAAAGAAGAGGCTCCTTTTGTGGAAGTAGATGGGACTACGCTACGCTGGGATCCACGGGAAGTTACCAATCCATTGCTGGGATCAGTGCACGACCCCATTTATCAAGGAGCCAAACGGGATTTGGCCGAGGGGGGGGTTCCTGAACCGAAGCTGGGCTTAGTCACCGATGCCCACGGCGGAGTGTTGTTCATCGATGAAATCGGGGAAATGGACCCGATGCTTCAGAACAAGCTCTTAAAAGTCCTGGAAGACAAACGGGTGGTCTTTGATTCGGCTTATTACGATCCTAATGACCCCAATGTTCCCAAATATATCAAAAAACTTTTTACTGACGGCGCGCCGGCCGATTTTATCCTGATCGCCGCCACCACCAGGGATCCGTCCGAGATCAGCCCGGCCATTCGCTCCCGGTGCGCGGAGGTCTATTTCGAACCCCTGGATCAGAACGATATCAAACAAATTGTGCTTAATGCCGCCGATAAGCTTAAAGTGAAAATAGATCCCCAAATTCCCCAATTAATAAGCGAATATTCCATCGAGGGACGGAAAGCGGCGGGCATTTTAGCTGATGCCTATGGTTTAGCTTTGTACCAGACGAAGCTAACCGATTTAAATCCGGAGGATATTCAAATTTCCAAGGACAATCTCTTGGAAGTATTCCAAGCAAGCCGGTTGTCGCCTTATCTAACAGTTAAAGCCTCGGATAAAAAAGAGATCGGGAAGATCTTCGGCCTGGGAGTCAGCGGTTTCGTCGGTTCCATCCTGGAGATTGAGGCGATTTGCTTTCCGGCCGCTGAAAAAGGCAAAGGCCGTCTCCGGTTTAACGAGACCGCCGGCAGTATGACCAAGGACTCCGTATTCAACGCCGCCTCGGTCGTCCGCCTGGTAACCGGGTTTGATCTGGCCGACTTCGATGTGCATGTGAATGTTATCGGCGGTGGGAAGATCGACGGTCCTTCAGCCGGAGCCGCTATTACGCTGGCGATTATTAGCTGCCTGAACGGCCGGCCGATTCCCCAGGATATTGCTTTAACCGGGGAAATATCGATTCAGGGTAAGATTAAAGCCGTAGGCGGGGTTATCGAAAAGATCTACGGGGCACGGCAGGCCGGTATCAAAAAGGTCTTTGTGCCGAAGGAAAATGAAAAGGATGTTCCGGCAGGTCTTAACGATATTCAGGTGATCCCGGTGGAGACGATCCGGGAGATCATCGATAGCGCTTTGAGTCAGTAGTAATTATGGATGCCGTATCTTCGTACCTCCTAGCCGATACTGCCGCCACAGAGGCGCTGAGACACAGAGAAATGTTAGGGTATGATTAAATATAAAGTTTTTCCTCACAGTGCCTCCGTGTCTCTGCGGCTGTAACAAAGGAGCTGCTCCAAAAAGATTTTTCTATTCTTTTCGGACAGCCCCCTTTTAGTCTATTCCAACCAGGCTACCAACGCCTTTTGAATTTTGGTTCTGAATTTACCCGCTAATTTACCGGTTTGACAATCTACTAGATAAAAATAACCGTTACCGGGGATAACCAGCAGGGATCCATCCGGGCTATAAAAGCCGGTGTCCGGCGGATAATCACCGGTTAAGAGCGGAATCTTAAGCTGAATCCGGTTTTTTACCGGGTCTACCAGATACCAGATGCTGTCGGTCGCTATGACCAGATACTTTTGATCGGGGGTAAGGTGGATTCCGTAAGGTTTTCCTTGCCTAAACTTAACGCTGGAAATAATTTGCCCCGTTTTTGTGTCCAGAGCCCGGACTTCTCCATTGCTGGCCAAGGAATAAATCAGGCTTTGCTCGTTATTCAGCAGGACCTGCTCATTCACAGCCGCCCAAATGGGTTTGTCATCGGCGGGTTTTGGGGTTCCACTCACCGGGGGGAGAGCGTCAGGAAGAAGGTTCCCGATATTTAATAAACCGCTTAGACCGGAGCCTCTGATCTTTAACTTTTGAACTATCTCTCCTGTTTGCAGGTTGATTTCACTCATGGAGCTGCTGTTCACCACTGAAAGATACCCTCTGGTTTCGTCGGTATTCAGCAGAATCTTGGCTACTTTTAATCCGAAATTCTGGTTGGCCAGTAGAGCCGTGCCTTCCTGATTCAGCAGGAAAAATTCTTCCCGGCCCAACAGACAGATGGTTCCTTGTTGGGTTTGAATCAATTGGGTCGCTTCGGCTGGGAATTTAACTTCCGACAGAATCTCCCCGTCTTTAATTTTACGGAAGGTCCCTTCGCTTTCCTTACCATAAGCTATGTCGCTGCAAGCGGTATAAAAAACCTCCGGTTGGTTCTCATCCTGAACAACTACCAGCGGGGAATAGCCTAACGGTGTAATTTTAGCGGCGCCGCTCTCGGTATCAATCCAATATAAGCTGGCATTGACTGATTTATCGAGTTTTTCCACCGGAATGGCCGAGGAGTAGTTGGAGGAGGGCCGGAAACCACCGCAGGCTACCATTATTTGCTGTTTATTGATAAAATATATCCCGCCGGGATTGGCGGCTACTGGAAAAGTTTTCAGCTTCAAATCTGCCAGTTGGAGCAGTACCAATTGGGGTGGGCTTTTAGGGGAACCGATGGTTGTCAATGCCAATTCACTATTATCGGAATTGAAGCGATAAGCGGTGGGGATGGAATTTAAATCAAAACGGGTATCAGATCCGGTTTGTAAATTAAAAATATCTATAGCGGCTGGTGTGGGGGCTCCGTTTTTATTTTTAGTAACAATGATCCAGGTGGCCGTATCTTTTAAATAAATATCTGTTACTACTATACCGGGCAAGGAGACATTTTTGGCGCCGGGTTTCAATTGAGAGTCCAGATATAGCAAACTGCCGGACTTGGAAAATCCGCCAAAGATAGTCGCGGAGCCGCGACATAACAGTAGGTATCCTTGACCGTCAGGTAAAGATACTATACTTGTAGGCGCCGGACCGGTGTTGAAAGAGGAGATTAGCTTAAAATCGGCGCCGACAACCTCAACCCGGTTTCCTAACTGATCCAATAAAAGAAAACTGGGCGGGGCGGCCTGGGCATTCAAGGGCAACAATAATAATAGACAAAGCGACAACCCAAAAAAGCGTTTCATATTAATTCCTCCGCGTAAGACATTAAGAATTTGTCACTTATCACCATATAACGCTATAAAAACGCTATAAAAAGGAAATCAAAACAATTTTTAAAATTAGGCGGTTCTTACAATCCGAAAACCGGTAAACCTCCTAATCCGAATAAGCAGCGATAACCTTAACAGAGTTTAAGGGCTAACCTAATATCCGTTAATTCGGCAAGAAATTGGATTTCCCTTCCGTATTTAGGAATAGGGTTCATTTCCGTCTGTAGCTGTTGAAATAGAAAATATCCGTTGGCTATTATTACAAAATATAGTAAGATGAGATTAAAATCGTCCTTTACATTTCGGTTGGCAATATTATCAGATAGTTATTTCCGCTTTCAGGAGGTTAAGATATGAGTATCGGTCCGCTTACCGATCGGGTTCCGCCCCAGAATATCGAGGCCGAGCGTTCAACCCTCGGTTCGATGCTGCTTGAAAAAGAGGCGATTGAAAAAGGGATAGAATTTTTAAGGCCGGACGATTTTTATCGTGAGGCCCACCGGGTTATTTTTGAAGTCATCGTTTATCTTGTCAATAAAGGAGAGCCTATTGACATGATAACCGTATCTGAGGAGTTAACCCGGCGTAACATGCTGGATAAGGTCGGCGGTATAGCTTATTTAACCACTCTGGCCAATTCGGTTCCCACCGCGGCCAATATCGAATATTACGCGAAGATTGTGGCGGAGAAGTCCTTATTGCGGGCAATTATCTCCGCGGCTACCAATATTGTGAGCATGGGCTACGAAGGGACTCAAGAAGTAGATGTAATCCTGGATGAAGCGGAGAAGCAAATCTTTCAGATCACCCAACGCCGGAATACCAAGGGCTATGTCAGCCTGCGGAATATTTTGATTGAAACCTTTGAACGGATAGAGAAATTATATGAATCCAAGGGGGGAGTCACCGGGTTACCGACCGGGTTTACCGATTTTAACCGTCTGACTGCCGGGTTGCAACCCTCGGATTTGATTATTCTGGCGGCCAGGCCAAGTATGGGGAAGACCACTTTCGCTCTGAATATTGCTCAATATACCGCGATTAACCTAAAAATACCGGCGGTGATTTTCAGCTTAGAGATGTCCAAGGAGCAGTTAGCCTTGAAATTACTTTGCTCGGAGGCCGGGGTTGACAATCAGCGGATCAGGACCGGCACATTGATGGATAGCGACTGGCCCCGCTTATCACACGCTTTAGGGAGTCTCTCTGAGGCGGCGATGTTTATCGATGATACTCCCGGGATCACCGCGCTGGATATCAGGGCCAGGGCTAGAAGGATCAAAGCCGAGCACGGTCTAGGGCTGATTATTATCGATTATTTACAGTTGATGCAGAGCCGGAACCGCTCCGAAAACAGGCAGCAGGAAGTCTCCGACATTTCACGGTCCTTAAAATCTTTGGCCCGGGAGTTAAACGTGCCGGTGATAGCCCTCTCGCAATTATCGCGGGCGGTTGAACAACGGACCGATAAACGGCCCAATCTGGCGGACCTTCGGGAATCGGGCTCCTTGGAGCAGGATGCTGATTTGGTGGCTTTTCTCTACCGTGAAGATTATTATAATCCGGAAACCGATCGCAAGAATATCACGGAGTTGATCATCTCCAAACAACGCAACGGCCCGGTGGGAGTGGTCGAGTTGTTGTTTCAGAAGGAGTTCAGCAAGTTTGTGGGCCTGGAGAAGTACCGGAAGCCGGGATGAGGTTAGGTTGGTGGATATTGTGCGAAAGAGCAAATTCAACTGATCCTGGTGGCAGGTGATGTTTTCGATAACCCTTCGGCTGGGTGCCGAAGGGTTATTGTTCGAGGCGCTGGAGAGGCTTTTAGTTGGCTCCATGTTCAAATTTACCAAGAGAAAGGATTTCTAATAAGTATTTGAAGACGCAAAAGCATGTTTATTTGAATCCAGTTTTGGAGCTGAAATATTCGATGCAAAGCGAAATCATCATATTCATTTCCAATCATTCAAAATAAAAGAACTAAACTCTCCTCCCTTTAGCATAAACAATAAGGGAGGGATTTTTTTGTTTAAAGACAAACACAATCCGGTAAGTCAAAAGCTGGCGCAGTTTTTAGACATCCCGCTGGATACGGTGATTGATTGGCCCCAGGTCACTTTGAGCGGTAACCGGAATTTAACAGTTATAAATCATCGCGGGATTATCGAGTATGATCAATCGGTGGTCAGGATCAATACCAGATTTGGCGAGATAAAAATTTCAGGCAGCGGTTTGGCCTTGATTTCAGCGTTAAAGGACGAAATCATTGTCGAAGGCAAAATCGGCCGGATCGAATTAGTGGATTGGAGGTAGGAATTTGGGCTTTGACAGGGTGATCTCCTTTTTTACCGGTTATGTCGAGGTTTTGGTGCGGGGCGCCTATTTGGAGAAGTTGCTGAATATCCTGACCAACTCCGGTTTATACCTCTGGGATATCCGGCGTTTAGGGAACGAGGCCCTCCAGGCCAAGATCCGGGTGCACGGCTTTTTAAGAATCCGGGAATACGCCCGTAAAACCGATTCGACGGTGAAAATTCACCAGAAAAAAGGCTGGCCTTTTTTATACCGGAGTTTGCTCCGGCGGAAAATGTTGTTATTTGGGGCAGCGGTTCTAGTTGGCTTGTTAATTTACGGAAGTTCGTTTATTTTTTTTATAAAAGTGGAAGGCTTTGAGGGTAATGAAGAGCGGCAGTTAATCGGCAGATTAGCTAAACTCGGCTTAAAACCGGGTGTTTCCCGCCGCGAAGTCCTGGCTAAAAAAAGCCTAATCGAAAAAGAAGTGATGATTGGGATGCCTGAGGCAGTTTGGTTGGGCATTTCGATTCATGGTGTGGTGGCCGAGGTAACGGTGGTAAAGCGGAAAACTCCACCCGTTCCCCTGGGACCTTGTGATCTGGTGGCCGCCAAGGGCGGAGTAATCTCCAGGCTAGTAGTGATTAGAGGGCAGCCGGTGGTTAAAGAAGGGGATACCGTAGCTAAAGGGGATTTGTTGATCAGTGGGAGCGAATGGCTGAATGATCCCGAAAACGGGGATTTATACCAAAGGCAAGTGGCGGCCAGCGGTATTGTCGAGGCCAGAGTATGGTATAATCAAGAAGTGCTCGAGCCGAAAATTATTTGGAAGGCGGATTTAAAAGGCCCATCTTTAACGGAGTACAAGTTAAGATGGGGACGAAAATTGTGGCCTTTGGGAAGTTACGGGCAGCAGCCGGAGGGAAACTTTTCATGGACCCGGTGGCGGCGTTCAATATATCTTGGAAGGAATCCAGGAGATATTGTAGAACTTATAAAAGATGTTCGGCAAACGGTTTATTGGCGGCGGGTAGTAAGACCGCGTCGGGAGATGGAGAAGGCCGCTCTTGAAGAATTAAAACGAAAGTATCGTTACCCGGTGTCCTCTCAGCCGCCGGCCGGGCGACCATTGATGACCTGGTCCGAAGAGGATAACTTTCTGAAATTGACGGTAACTTATGAAACGGTTGAGGATATATCGAGACTGTCATTTTACCGAAAGGAGCATTATTGATTATTGAACAAAATTGAACACCGGCTTGAGGTTGAACCCGGGCTAGCCCCCCAACTTCTGGGTAAACTGGAGGAAAACGTCCGGTTAATCCAAGATGGGCTGGGCGTAAGTATTTTCTCCCGCGGCAATGAGTTGGTCCTCTCCGGCGAACAAGCCGCCGTGGATAAAGGAGTAGCGGTCTTTGACGCCCTGGCCGGACAGTTAAGGAAAGGCCATTCCCCAACATCTGCCGAGGTCAACTATATAATCAGTTTGGCGCGAGAGGATCAGTTAAGCAAAGTAAACCGGCTAACCGAGGAAATTGTGGCGGTTACGGCCAGGGGGAAAAAAATATTCCCCCGGACGCTGGGACAGAAGCTTTATGTGGATTCTATCAGCCATAATGGGGTTACTTTCGGAATCGGGCCGGCCGGAACCGGAAAGACTTATTTGGCAGTCGCGCTGGCGGTCGCTGCTTTGCAGGCAAAGACCGTCAACAGGATGATTCTAACCAGGCCGGCGGTTGAGGCCGGTGAAAAGCTGGGTTTTCTCCCCGGCGATCTCCAGGAAAAAGTCGATCCTTATTTACGGCCGCTTTACGACGCCTTATACGATGTAATGGGGGTTGATTTATTCCAAAAATACCTCGATAGGGGAACCATCGAGATAGCGCCCCTGGCTTACATGCGGGGCCGGACGCTGGATGATTCATTTATTATCCTGGATGAAGCCCAAAACACCACTCCCGAGCAGATGAAGATGTTTCTAACCCGCTTGGGTTTTGGTTCTAAGGCTGTGGTAACCGGCGATATAACCCAGGTTGACCTGCCCAAAGGAACCGTCTCCGGACTAATGGAAGTATCGGAGATCTTCGCGGGAGTGCCGGGGATTGCCGTCATCAGACTTAGTGACCGTGATGTAGTCCGCCACGAGTTGGTCCAACGGATTGTCCGGGCTTATGAATGTTATCATCAAAAGGAAGAGAGCAAAGGAGCTGGCCAGCTTGGAGCTGAACGATAACCAGGGTCCAAACCCCAAAAAAGCGAAAACAGCTTACACACCTGTGGAAATTGCCAATAAAGTGGCAGGTGTCTTCCGTCTGCCATCGTTTCGGGTGACTTTTCTGATTATATTCTGTTTTTTATTGTTGATTACATTGTTACAGCTTAATCTAGCGCCCCACGCTTATGATTTCAAAGTTGGACAGGCCAGTAAAGTCGAGGTTATCGCTCCCAAAGATGTGATTGATCGCGAAGCGACCACCCTGGCTCAGAAAGAAGCGGTTGCCAAGGCGTTGGAAGTCGCCACTCAGGATCCGGACAACTATGTTATTGATGAATCAGTCAGTCAAACCGTCACCTTTAAGTTGAACCGTTTCTTTGAAACCATTGAACTGGAGAGAAAGAAATTTCAAAACACGAAAATCATACCCGCCAATATCCAGGCGGCGCGATTTCAAAGTTTTTTCTACAAGCTCCCGTCTAATCCCTTATTAAGGAGGTTAATAGTCTTACCCGACGACCAATACCAGGAATTAAAGGAAAAATCTCATCAAATCATAACCGGGGTTGAGCTAGATCAGAGAATTGATGTTAAAAACATTAATGACGCCAGGTTAACCTTGCCCCAATTAATCGAGGAGAGCCGGGTCTCGGCAACGCTTGCCCCGCTAATCCGCGGTTTGTTGGAGGCTGCCGTCCGGCCTAACCTGATCCTGGACGCCAATAAAATTCAAAGGATAGAAAACCGGGTTTTCTCAGAGGTCCCGGAGGTGGTGCACCATCAAGGGGAGGTTCTAATAGCCTATAACCAAGTCATTACCGAGAACGATTTAAGAATGCTTCAGGATTTGCATTTAATCATCAATAAATCCAACCGGCTCCAGGTTTTTTTTAGCCTTTCATTCTTTGTCCTGCTGTTAGTCGGATTAAGTTGGGTTTATACGCTGCAGTTTCACGCCGATCTCTTTAAACAAGAACGTTTGCTTTATCTCCTGTTGCTGATTGTACTACTGGATGTCGGATTGATTAAAGTCTTGTCATTAACCGAGATTAGTGAGCTTTCCTATCTGGCGCCGGTTAGTTTCGCCTCCATGCTAATCGCCATCTTGATTAACCCTCAATTGGCGCTGGCGATGACGGTTATCCTCAGCTTGCTCGGGGGAATGATTGTCGATTACAGTCTGGCGCTGACCATTTTTTACTTTGTCAGCGGAGCCGTTTCGGTTTTGACTTTGGTGAAGTTTAACCGCCAGAGGGATTTGGTTCGCAGCGGTTCAATTTTGATGATTGTCAATGCTATTTGCGCTGTTTTAATAAATCTGCTCTTCCGGACCACCTTTAATTATCTGGCCGTGCTCTTGGCGATTACCAACGGCTTTTTATCAGCAGTTTTGGCTATCGGATCGCTTCCTTTTTTGGAGCATATTTTTAAAATAACCTCGCCAATTCGTTTATTGGAACTTACCAATCCCGGTAACCCGCTCTTAAGGCGTTTACAAATTGAAGCGCCCGGGACTTACCATCATAGCATCATGGTCGGCAACTTGGCTGAGGCCGCCGCCGAAAAAATCGGCGCCGACACTCTTTGGGTAAGGGTCGGTTCGTATTACCACGATATCGGAAAGATTAGAAGGCCTTACTTCTTCGTGGAGAACCAGTTCACCCTGGAAAATCCCCATGAGAAATTAAACCCCACTTTGAGTACTCTAATCATCACTTACCACGTAAAAGAAGGAGCCGAGATAGCCCGGGAACACGGCCTTCCGGAAAAACTGGTCGATATTATCGAACAGCATCACGGAACCGATTTGGTGAGATATTTCTATAAAAGAGCCACCGAGAATGTCCAGGGGGAGAGGGAGGTCCTAATTGAAGAGGATTTCCGTTATGAGGGGCCCAAGCCCCAATCAAAGGAAGCAGCCTTAGTAATGCTGGCGGACTCGGTGGAAGCGGCGGTGAAATCTCTTCCTAAACCAACCCCATCCAAGGTGGAGGCTTTAATTCAAAAGATTATTCGGGAGAGGCTTGACGACGGCCAGTTTGACGAGTGTGATCTAACATTAAAAGACTTGAATAATGTAAAAAATAGTTTTATCAAAGTTTTAGGCGGCTTGTTTCATAACCGGATAGAATACCCGGAGACGGTGCTGCGGGAGATTGAAAGGAAGAAGACCGGTGGCGATTCTAATAAATAATTTACAGGAAATAGTACCTGTCAGTGATGATTTAATTGCCCTGCTGGAAAGGGTATTACAACAGGGGCTGGCGGATCATGCAAAACCGCAGGCTGAGGTCAGCGTGGTCCTGGTCACCGATGACTACATTAAAGAACTTAATTTGGAATACCGGGGTTTGGACCAGCCCACCGATGTGCTTTCTTTTGCTATGGAGGAGGGTGAAGCCGCTTTCAGTACCGCTTATTTGCCGGCGGACTTGCCGGAGCTTTTGGGGGATATTTATATCTCGGTCGAACGGGCGGTTGAGCAAGCCAAGGAGTATGGGAATACTTTAGCCAGGGAAATTTGTTATCTGGCGATCCACGGTCTTTTGCATTTATTAGGTTTTGACCATCAGTCGCCTGAGCAAACAGCGCTCATGCGAGCGGCGGAGGAGAAAATTCTGCTCCAATTCGCGTTGGGGAGGACTGCGGATTGAAGTACAGGACTCTGTTGGAATCATTCAATTATGCGTTCGAGGGTATTATTTACGCTTTGAAGACTCAGCGCAACATGAGGCTGCATTTTGTGGCCACCATTATGGTCTTGGTCTTATCGTTATTGCTGCAATTGACAAAACTGGAGATTTTAATTCTCTTTATCACCATTGCCTTGGTGATTATTGCCGAAATGCTGAATACCGCCATTGAGATCGCGGTAGATTTGATAACCAAGGAATATCATCCGATGGCGGCCGCCGCCAAGAATGCCGCGGCCGGAGCGGTATTAGTCGCCGCCACTTTGGCGGTGATCGTAGGTTATTTGATTTTCTTCCCCAAATTTGACCAGCGCATCCCGATGGTGATCATCTCCCTGCAAAGGACCCCGGCTTACTTGAGTCTGATTGCCATTCTACTAACAATTGTCCTGGTTATTATCGGCAAGTCAATCACTAAAACCGGAACTCCGGTTCAGGGCGGCATGCCGAGCGGGCATTCGGCCTTGAGCGCCTCCGCCGCCACCACTATCTTTCTGATAGCCAGAAACAGCTTAATAACTTTCCTGGCCTTGTTTCTATTTTTTTTGGTTGCCGAAAGCCGGATCGAAAACCAAGTCCACTCATGGTTGGAGGTACTGGCCGGGGGGTTATTGGGTTTTTGGGTGACGATCTTGATTTTTCAACTATTGTTGAGGTGATTTTAATGAGCGACGATCCGAAAATAGCTGAATTAATCGAGGCGGCCATCGAAGCCCGCCAAAAAGCCTACACTCCTTATTCCCGTTACAAGGTGGGCGCCGCCTTACTGGGTAAATCGGGCCGGATTTATACCGGGTGCAACGTTGAGAATGCCTCTTACGGCGCCACCATTTGCGCCGAGAGAGTGGCGGCGGTAAAAGCCGTCTCCGAAGGTGAATTGAAATTTCTGGCTTTAGCAGTAGTTTCCGAAGGGGCTGAGCCCTGCTCGCCTTGTGGTATTTGCCGGCAGTTCCTGGCCGAGTTCGGCACCGATCTCCGGCTGATACTTTTAAACCTGGCCGGGAAAAGATTCGAAACTACCCTGGCTGAGTATTTGCCGGCCGCTTTTACCCCTCAGTATCTTCAAACCTGATCCATGGGAAGCTGGCATCAACAAAGCCGGCTGGCAGTTTTTTTAAGTTATAATTGGAACGAGGAAAATTCATGGCTGCGAATGAACCTGTAATTACAGTTGAGATTGTCACCCAAGCCGATGATTACCTCCGGGATCTGATGCTGGCAATCGATGAGGAGGCTTTTGGCCCGGGGAGTTTGAATGAATGGTTGCTGCCGCCGTTTCTGCATTTCGGCCGGGTTTACATTGCCCGGGTTGACGGCAGGGTGGCGGGGATTGCCGAATTAATGAGGGACTGGCGGGATCAAGAATTGGCTTACCTTTACGGCTTTGCGGTGGCCAGGGAATATCAGAACTATGGAGTAGGAACGGTCCTATTCCGTCATATTCTTGAGGCCATCCCACGGGCCGGTTTTAGAAGACTGCAGCTGACGGTGCATCCTGAGAACCATATCGCCATTCATATTTACGAAGATAAATTCCGGATGAAAAGGGTGAATTTTCTAAAGGATTATTACGGTTCGGGAGAAGACCGCTGGCTGTTGGAATGGAACTTTGAAAACCGATGAGGAAAGAATATAAATCAGGTTTTGTGGCGCTGGTGGGCCGGCCTAATGTCGGGAAGTCGAGTTTGCTAAATACTTTAATCGGCCAGAAGATCGTGATTACTTCCGACAAACCCCAAACCACCAGAAATCAACTGCGGGGAATCTTGACTACCGAAGACTTCCAAATCGTCTGGATCGATACCCCCGGCCTTCACCACCCCCTTCATCAATTGGGAGAAAGGATGAATCGGGCCGCCCGGACCGTTTTGCTCAATGTGGACTTGGTTCTATGGATATTAGACGCCGGAGCCGGGCTGACAACGGCCGACCAAAAGGTGGCCGCCGTATTAAGAGAAAGCGATTTGCCGGTGTTGCAGGTCTGGAATAAGGTCGATCTGGTGGAACCGGAAAAACCTCTTCCTAAAGAGGCGGGTTTCGACCGGGTATATAAAATTTCCGCCTTAACCGGCCGGGGAATTCCGGAACTACTGGCCGGGGTTGTCGCCGGTCTGCCGGCGGGTCCCGCTTTTTACCCACCCGATCAGATTACCGACCATCCGGAACGCTTTATCGCCGCTGAATTTGTTCGGGAACAAATTCTTCAATTCACCGCCGAGGAGATCCCCCATTCCGTCGCGGTTTTAGTCGAGGAGATGAAGGAAAGGGCCAATGGGAAAATTTACATTGACGCCACTATTTACGTGGAACGGGATTCGCAAAAGGGGATTGTAATCGGGGCTAAAGGCGAGCGCTTGAAGAATATCGGACAAGCCGCCCGCCGGAACCTGGAGCTATTGCTGGACGCCCCTGTTTTTTTGCGCCTTTGGGTCAAAGTCCGGAAAAATTGGCGCAACAATGAGGCTTTTTTGAGGGAGTTCGGGTATTGGGAGGAAGATCAGGAATAATAATGACCAAATTTAGAACGATTCCGATTATAATAGTCCTTTTTATCATGGCTTTTTGGCAGCCTGTTTACGGCGGCGAACCGGACGGTTATTACGTGAAGATAGGACTGGCGGTTGATCAAAATCAACTCATTTTGAATTTAACCGGTGATGAATGCCTGTTGGATTTGTCGCCTAAAGAGCCAACCGTAATACCCATTCCAGGGGATCAGGTTTTGATTACCGCCTTTGAGAATAACATCGCCGTTAATTTTTGGCCGGTAGGAGCCGGTCCGCTGGTAGTTCTTCCCGGAGCTCAATTGTTGAGCTGGGACTCCCGGGAATACCGCGGCGAATTTCTGATAGTCGCCAAAAACAACCGTTTGAACTTAATCAACCGCCTGCCCCTCGAGGATTATCTGCGGGGGGTTGTCCCCCGTGAAGTCCCGGCCGGTTGGCCGATGGCCGCCTTAAAAGCCCAGGCCATAGCGGCCCGCACTTATACAATTGCTTCTTTAGGACGGCATAGCGCCGACGCTTTCGATCTCTGCCCTACAGAGCATTGTCAAGTATATGGCGGAGCGGCCGCTGAGACAGAGGCGACCGATCGGGCGGTGGCCGATACGGTCGGGGAGGTGATTAAATACCGGGGCAAGATAATTTCCGCCCTCTATCATTCCTCTTCTGGTGGTATGACTGCCGATGCCGTTGATCTCTGGAATAGTAACGTTCCCTATTTAAAACCGGTCCTCGATTGGGATCAAAACTCACCTTATACGCAATGGAGCAAATACTTTAACTGGGATGTTTTACAGGGGCTCTCTTCCCGGGCTTACCCGCAAATCGGGCGGGTCAAACGAATTCAAGGCGTCACTTTCAGTCAAGATGGGAAGCTGCGAAAGATTACCTTAGTAGGAGATCTTGGTCAATCCACCATCAGCGGGGAACAATTCCGTTTTTTACTGGGCCTGCCCAGTTCCAGAGTTCAAATAGGGGTCATCTACGGGCCGGAACCATTGCTGACTTTATGGTGGGTCAGGAATGAACCCTATCCCCAAGCTTTAATGGCCAACCAGGAGATTCCCGGCTTAACAGCGGACTTGCTTAATCCTCCCTGGGATTTGGCCGATCCTTTCTGGTGGTTGCAGGACAAGGAACCATTGCGGATAGTCTGTAAAGGTTCCGGCTGGGGGCACGGAGTCGGGCTGAGCCAATGGGGCGCCAAGGGAATGGCTGACAACGGATTTAACGAACGGCAGATACTGGAGCATTTTTATCCCGGGGTTACCATCAGCGGCCTAAAGTAAATACTAATTATATAAAAAATATTTTAAATAACCGGAGCAAAAAATAGATGTTGGTTTCCGACTTCGATTATGTTTTACCGCCGGAGTTGATTGCCCAGCAACCGGTAGAACCCAGGGATCACTCCCGTTTAATGGTGTTGGACCGCAGCCGTGGCAGGGCGGCTGATCATTTTTTTTACGAACTTCCTTCTTTTCTCGATGAAGGAGACTTACTGGTGTTTAACGATACCAGGGTGATTCCGGCCCGCTTGTTCGGAGTCAAGGAAGGAGGGGGCGGCGGGAAGACCGAGGTTTTCCTTTTAAGAGAAGCCGGTTTTAATGAATGGGAATGTCTGGTCCGCCCCGGGAAGCGGGGAAAACCCGGTATCAAATTGTTTTTTCCGGAAGGAGTAACCGCCGAAATCACCCGGCTCACCGAAGAAGGCAACCGTATTATCAGATTTCCGGCGGAGCTAGACGTCCGTTCCTGGTTGGCCAAGGTTGGTGAAACTCCGCTACCTCCATATATTCACAACCGGGTGGTCGATCCCGAACGCTACCAGACCATTTATTCGAAATATGAAGGTTCGGTGGCGGCCCCCACCGCCGGGTTGCATTTTACCAACGAATTGCTGGATAAGTTGAAAAACAAGGGTGTAAATTTGGGCTTTTTAACCCTGCATGTAGGTTTGGGGACCTTCCGGCCGGTAAAAACCGAGCGGGTCGAAGAACATCCGATGCATCCGGAGTATTTCACCCTTCCGGGAGAACTTGTGCAAAAGATAGCCTTGACTAAAAAATCCGGGAAGCGAGTAATTGCGGTAGGTACCACTGTGGTAAGAGTCCTGGAATCTCAGGCGGGCGAGGACGGTCAACTTCAGCCAGACTCAGGCCAAACCAACATCTTTATCTACCCCGGTTTCCGGTTTAAGGTAATCGATGCCCTGCTTACCAATTTTCATCTGCCGAAATCGACGCTGTTGATGCTGGTGTCGGCTTTTGCCGGGCGGGACTTTATTTTAGAAAACTACCGGCGCGCGGTTAAGGAAAAGTACCGGTTCTTCAGTTTCGGAGACGCGATGTTTATCCGGTAAACGGACTCCGCAGTTTTGACCGGCGAAGTTTTAAAACATACTATTTATAGAGGTACCAATGGCTTTTACTTTCACGATCTTAAAAAACGCTACTGAAAACCGGGGTCGTTTAGGTTTACTTACCACTCCCCATAACCAAATCGAGACGCCTGTTTTTATGCCCGTCGGAACTCAGGGCGCGGTTAAGGCGATGACGGTCGAGGACTTACAAGAGATTGGCTTCAAGATTATCCTGGGCAATACCTACCATCTCTATTTAAGGCCGGGTCAAGATATTGTGCGGGAGGCCGGCGGGATCCGGAATTTCATCAACTGGTCCGGTTCGGTTTTAACGGATAGCGGCGGATTTCAAGTTTTCAGCCTGGCCAAGCTGACCAAGGTCACTGAAGAAGGGGTGACCTTTAAATCACATATCGACGGCTCACCGCATCTATTTACACCTGAAAAGGTAATGGGGATCGAGATGGATCTGGGGGCTGACATTGCCATGGCTTTTGATGTCTGTCTACCTTATCCGTCCAAATACGATCAGGCCAGGGAGGCCATGGAAAGGACTACCCGTTGGGCGGAGCGCTGTAGGAAAGCCCACCACCGGGAAGATCAAGTTTTATTTGGAATTGTTCAGGGGGTCTCTTACCGGGATCTGCGGATGGAAAGCGCCAGGGCTCTGACGGACCTGGATTTTCCAGGCTATGCCGTCGGCGGTTTAAGCGTTGGGGAGCCCAAATCCTTGATGTATGAAGTGTTGGATTATACGGTGCCGCTGCTGCCGGATGCCAAACCCCGGTACTTGATGGGAGTCGGCTCTCCCGATGCTCTCTGGGAAGGAGTAGCCAGAGGGATTGATATGTTCGACTGCGTGCTGCCGACCAGGATAGCCAGGCATGGAACAGCTATGACCTCCACCGGTAGAGTGCTGATAAGGGATGCCCAATACGCGCGGGAGTTTATTCCGTTGGATCCGAACTGCGAATGTTACACCTGCCGGTCATATTCCCGGGCTTACTTGCGCCATTTATTCAAAGCCGGGGAATTTCTCGGCGGTTACCTGATTACTTATCACAATTTATATTTTTTATTCAAAGTGATGGCCGAGATTAGGGAAGGATTGCGCAGCGGCACCTTTGAGGAGCGGAAAAAAGAATTTTTCCGGCTCTATAAGAGTAATTAAAGGGAAAAATATTTTATTGTCGAAATATTAAACTCTGCCGAAAGAGGAGGTGAAATGAATGAATACGTTTCTGGCCGCAGCAGCGACAACACCGGCTGCCGGGACCACTAGTTTTTGGATCCAGTTACTTCCGTTTATAGTTATCTTCGGGGTTTTTTGGCTGTTAATCATAATGCCGCAACGTAAACAGCAAAAACAAAGACAAGCCATGCTGGACAGCCTCAAAAAAGGGGATAAGGTTATCACCGCCGGGGGGCTACACGGTGAAATCGTGGAATTCGACGATGAAGATATTAAGTTAAGAGTAGCGGATAAGGTGGAACTGAAATTCACCAGAAGTTCAATAGCCAGGGTAAAAAATTAAAGAGAGTTTCGGCTCTCTTTTTTTGTGTATTAAAAACACCAATTACTCCAGTGATGGGATATTTCGAAATCTTTTTGGCCCGGGTGATGATGCGCCGCCGGGCAGCCGGCTTCTTGGGCCGCCATTTCAAGATCGAGCTCAATGCAAGGCGTTGTTAGAAAATTGTTTGCTTGCTTTGAGGGCCGGCGGCTATTGCTGAATTGGATTCGCTGATTTTTTGCAGCAATACAAATGAGAAGCCGTAAGCCAAACAGGTGGCAAAGGCCAGCACCCCGGCGTCGTTAATCAGATAAGCGGCCACTCCGGAGATTAAAATGGACTGCCAGAGTAGAGCCGTCCCCGCTTTGGCGAAATTTTTCCTGCCAAGCAAATGATCGGCTATGCCTAAGGCTAAAGCCAGTAAAATAATCCGGATCCAGGGGCTGAAAACGGTGAGTTTAAGATTCATCGTTAATTTTCTGCTGATGATCTGCCCCACTTGAAGATAGTCTTTACTTAATAATAAACGAAGAAATTTACCGATATGGGTTTGGAGATCAGCCGGGCGCCAGCTGTCCCAGATGCCGATGGCCAATAAAACCAGGCCGCACCCGAAGATCGAAAGCCATAATTTACTGTTGTTAAGTTTTAATTTGTAAAGGCGGATCAGATAATAAGAAAAACCAACCCCCCCCGCAATAATCCCCCCGAACTTCGCCCCGAACTGCGGCCAACTTAGGATAAACATACTGGCGGCTAAGATAAAAGTAGAGGGCCATTTGGAACGGGTTTTTCCGGTGACGAGATAGGCAAAGATTAAAGAGGAAGCCAGAAAAACGCCTAGGAACTCATTGCCAAGGCCGTAATAACGGGAGCCGGACATAGCGCTATAGCCGAGAGCCGAAAAACGGATTAAATTCCAGCCGAACATCTGGTCAATAATTAGTATGAGCCAAATCAAACCCGACTGATAGAGCATTCGCCGGTCCAGAGCTTTGATTTGCATGAATCCCACGGTTAGTAAAGCGGCAAGAAGCAAGAAACCGGGAATATTCCAACAATAAGCAGGTAATAACGGCAAAATAATCATAGATAAGGGTATTGAGCATACCCCGGTAACCAGCCAAGCCCCAACAAATTGTTTATGGAGGTAAACGCTTAGTAAACCGGCAATCCAACCAAAGGTAATCAATCCTATGTACCAATCAAGCAGCGGGCGCTGCCTGGAATTGATTGCCACCAGGCCTTCATTGAGCAGGCGGAGCTCTTGAATAACATTATGGCCGCTCTCAACCTTGACAATTTTACCCGGTGTAGAGGAAGCTATCGTAAAATGAGCCATCCCGGCCAGCGTTGGAAGAAGATCAATATTGGCAACCAAACCCGGCCATTTGGTGGTGCCGGAGGTCAACAATCCGGCGGGGTAATCCCGGCTGACGATGATCAGCGGGGCCAATAAGTTTTTTTGAGCCGCGCCTTCTTTGGAGATGGATGGAGCCGTAATCACCATTGAAAAATGTTCCGGGGCCCCCAATTGAATCATCCGGTCTAAAAAGCCGTCCAAACGCCTCCAGGTATCCTCTTTTAACTGGGAGTAACGGAGGGGATTTAGCTGATCGCGGTAGAGATCCAGCCGGGCAAAATCACCAAATTCAACCAGGACAATTTTTTGAAAAGCAAGCCTCTGACGTACCTCGGTAATTACTTTAGCGGGGTTGGTCCGGAAAAGATAAGGAAAGACGGGATCTTTCATGGTTAAAGAATTGCCCAGGACCCCTTCATCGATGAGCCCGTAACTGTCCATTAACAATAAACCGCCGGGACGGTAAAGCATAGCAGGGGTGTCGATCGTTCCCAGCAAGCAAGTACGCCAACCGTGGCGATGAAACAGGCTTCCCAAACGTCCGGGGGTAACCTGATGGTCTTCCAGGCTGGCCTGATATTTGAGGAGACCAATTTCCGGGACAATCAGACCGGATTCTTCTTGAATAGCGGGCGCATTACCGAGGCTCCATTCATAATAGGAAGCCGCGCTGCCGCCGGGAAGCTGATCGAAAAAATTAAAAGCCCCTATTTGGAGGCCTACAGCGGTAGCCCTGCTTCCAGCCCCTATTGTTAAGTAGCCGCTGCCGGAATCGGTGTACCCGGCGCCGCTGCGAATATTCATCAAACCGCAAGCGCCGGTGGTTAATAGCCTTTGAATAGTTGGCAGTTTACACTCCAGAAGCTCCAGACTGTTCAATTTATCAACGGTAATTATAACTATCGGTAGTTCGTCCCTTGATTGGGACACGGCCGCCAATCCCGGATTATTCACCGGAACCACCCAAGCAAGGGCCAACAAAAAACTAAGGGTCAGAAAGGGTATTCGCCTCAAAACTCTTCCACATCCCTAAAATTAATCAAGTCACCAGTATTTACTATAACACAAATTATAAGCTAAATAAAACCTTTAAATACGGTTTTCCTTCTACAGACACCTTTACGGAACCACCGGCTGAAATCTTCACCTATTTGAAAATGCCGGCAATATTTAAACAGCCATCCAAATTCCGGAAATATGCCATAAAATATTTCCCCGGCCAAATATTCTCTACTGCGAAAAACGGCTTTTAATTGACAAGCTTTTTTGAAATAGATATAATTAGAGAGGCATTTTGAAGGATCTCCGCTTATTCCGAAAGTTTTCGGTTTGGGCGGATCTTTTTCACTTTAATGAGAATTTGGAGGTAATCCGATGTTTCAAATTATAACCGTAATCATTGTGCTGCTAATATTCGGTTTTTTCGCCTTCGGAGCCTACAAGGCGGAGAAAGCGGTCGGCGCTAAAGCCAAGGCCAATCGTGAAGCTCACGCCAAGGCCAATCCCAAAACAAAGAAAAGCAAGGGTTGAGGGGAGTTTTTTGAAACACACCGCGATAAATTGGCGGCTTACCGGCTTAATCGTTCTATTCGGGGTGGCCTTTATGATGGCTTTCGCCGGGGAAGAGTCCGGAATCCCGGTCTCCCGGTTTGATCTGGGGGAAACCCGTACCGCCGCTTTGTTTCAGGTAAGTAATTTACTCGGCCGGTCATTGCCATCGGCCAATCAATCAGGGGAGTTCGCCTTCCGGGCCAACCTGGGGCCTTCCCCGAACAATGGTTTTCTTAATCCACTGCAGATACGGCCTGTTTGGGAACGGACGGTTGTTATCAAAGAGACTGTTGTTGCCATTGGATTTTTCTTTGCCATTATGATTATTTCCATGTTCTTTATGTTTTATCAGAATTCCCGAACCGGATCCGAGGGTGATGAGACCTCTTCCGGCCGATAAATGGATCATAATGAAATCTACTATAAGGGGGAAACAGATTTGCGACAAGATTTGCGCTGGAAAGTAGCATTGATTTTTCTGGTAACGCTCATTCTGGGCTTGCTAATCAGCCCGGTAGGGGCCGGCATCTTTAAAACCGACCCGATCCGTCTGGGTTTGGATCTTAAGGGAGGAGTAGAGCTGTTGCTGGCTCCGGATTACCGGATCGGCTCCGGCGACCTTTTTAAACTGGGCGATGCGATAGTAGCCAAGATTAAACAGGCCAATATCGCCGAGCCACAGGTTGCTCCTTTGGGAGTCATTGATAATGATCGTTATGACGGGTTGAAGTTTACCTTCGCCAATGCCGGAGACGCCCAGCGGGCTCAAAATATCGGGGCTTTTCCGGAACGGTATAAACTCGATTTAATGGGTGAAGTCAAGAATTTAAACTTTGAACCGGTAGTCAAAGGAAATATAATTGAGTTGAAAGTCCTGCGGGATGCCCGCGATTTTCCCGATGACGCCCTGGATCGTTCAAAAGCTATTATTGAAAACCGTATCAACGAAGCCTCTTCCGGGATGGCCGAGGCCGATGTAAGGCTTGACGGTAAAGGCCGGCTCAATGTGCAGTTGCCGGGCTTAAAAACTTTGCAACAGGCCCGGGATATTATCGTCAGCACCGGCCGGTTGACCTTCCGGATCGACAACCAGATCGTCCTTGACGGAACGGATATGCAGGATATCGGCGTTACCTACCAGGCCGGCAAGGGCTATGTGATTCAGTTTGCCTTCAGGGGTGAAGGCGCCAAACAGCTTGAGAGGATCACCACCGACAACGTCGGGAAGAAAATGGCCGTCTATCTTGATGAAACCATGTTGATGGACCCGGTGATCAAGGATGCCCTTCCCAACGGCAGCGGTATCATCGAACTGGGCAACGCCACCAAGCAAGAGGTTGAGAAGGACGCCTTGTTGATGAAGTCGGGCGCTTTGCCGATTTCGTTGCGGGTGGTTCAGTCGACGCAGGTGGCTCCGACCTTGGGCAAAGAAATCGTTAGACAGAGTTTAATCTCGGCTGTCCTGGGAGTTGCGGCAGTTATGGCCTTCATGTTGGTGTTTTACAGCATCCCCGGTTTAGTGGCTGATGCCGCCTTGGCTATTTACGCGGTTTTGGTCCTAGGCGTGCTGGCCCTTTTCCGCGGCGTCCTAACCCTGCCCGGAATGGCCGGTTTCATCCTCGGTGTTGGAATGGCGGTCGATGCCAACGTGATTATTTTCGAACGGATTAAAGACGAGATCCGGAACGGCAAACGGGTGCGCCCCGCGCTGCAAGCCGGGTTCGACCGGGCTTTAATCGCCATTATCGACTCCAACGTTACGACTCTGATTGCCGCCGGTGTTTTGTTCTTCTTCGGCAACGGTCCGGTGCAAGGCTTTGCGGTTACCTTGTCAATCAGTGTTCTGGTAAGTATGTTCACCGCCATCTTTGTCACCAAGGTCTTCTTGGAGTGGAAGATCGATCACGATCCGGACCATTACGCCAAACACTTCGGGGCTAAGGAGGTTGTAAGCGAATGAACCTGTTTAAATACAGATACTTCTTTATCGGAATCTTTTTGACGACTATGATTTTGAGCGTAGTCTTCATATTCGTAAATCCCAGCAACGGCTGGGGAACCAAGCCGGGGTTTCCCCTAAATCTCGGGATCGACTTCACCGGCGGCACCAAGATCTACTTCCCGGTGCCGCGGGCGGTCAGCTCGGATGAGGTGGCGGCGGTTTTAAAAACCATTGATTTGCCGGATTTTAAGTATAATGCGCCCCAACCCAATCAGTATGTTGATTCGACCGGGGTGGTCAGACATCAGGTTCTGGTATATACCAGGTTTTTAAACGATTCCGAGCAGGAGATTGTCCTAAAAGCCCTGGAGGCTAAATACGGCAAAGTAGAGCAGGGGCAAGGACTGGATATTTCCAGGGTCGACCCGTTGGTCGGCAAGGAGCTGGTGCAAAACGCCCTGAAGGCAGTCTTAATCGCCTCGGCTTTAATGCTGGTTTATATCTGGTTCCGTTTTGAACTGGTCTCCGGTTTCGCGGCGGTCTTCGCCTTGCTCCATGATTGTCTCCTGGTATTGGGAGTGTTCGGACTGTTCGGCGTGGAGGTCAACTCCACCATTATCGCGGCTTTATTGACGATTCTCGGTTATTCGATCAACGACACCATTGTGGTTTTCGACCGGATCCGGGAAAATGTGAAATATAAGGCGAAGGATACTCCGTTTGTGGAAGTTGCCAACGACAGTATTTTACAGACCTTCCGCCGGTCGTTGAATACCAGTTTCACGACTGTTTTGGCGATTCTAGTGTTTTACCTGGTAGTTCCGAACATCAGGGAATTTTGTTTCGCCTTGATCGTCGGTATTACCTCGGGCACTTACTCCTCCATCTTCGTGGCCAGCCCGCTTTGTGCGATTTATAAGGATTGGCAGGAGAAAAAGGGCATAGCCCGGAAAGCGGTAAGCACCGCTAGGTAGGATAGAACTGAGAGTTAAAAGACCCTGCGGCTTATATAGGCCACCAGGGTCTTTTGATTTTTAAGTTTGGACTATATGGGCTACAGGAGCAAAAGAGCAAAAAAAGAGGAGACCGGTTAAGATCTCCGCGAAAAAATATACAGTGGAACTGATTAATTTTAATTATTGCTTTAAAGCCTCTTCCTTGGTGGGTGTCTCCTCCCAAACCCTGATGTCCACCCGGCGGTTATAAGCCCAGGCGGACTCGTTATGCTCTTTTTTGGCCGGAAACTCTTCACCATAAGCGAAAATAACAATTTGGTCACCGGCGACGCCTTGAGCCACCAGATAATCCTTGACTGTTTCCGCTCTTTTCCGGGATAATACCATATTGTACTGGATGGTGCCGCGTTCGTCGGCATGACCGCCCAGGGTGATGACTAGGCCGGAATTATCCTTAAGAATAGCTGCGTTGGCGTCCAAATTGGCGGTTTGATCCTGGCGAATGTCAAATTTATCGAAATCAAAGAAGATCGCTTTCAAGGACTCATTAAGACTCTCAAGCGAAGGACCGCTTTCCTCCGTTGTGCTGGCAGGTGTTGCCACGGGTTCGACCTCTTCCACGATTGGCTCCGGTTCGGCAGGAGCCGGTTCGGGTTCAGTAGGGGTTTCCACAACCGGTTTCTCAGTGGGGGCCGGAGTTTCAATGGTAAAGGCATCGGCTAAAATTGTTGGTTTCTCCTTCTTGGTAAAGGTTCCAATATTGCCGACAACCACATTCCACGTTCCGGCAGTCCTGCCGTTCAAATCGAGCGCGCAGGTAACCTCGGTTTTGGAAACCACTTGCAGGTTTGTGGCAATGATGTCCGCTTCACCATCTTTGGTTAGTTTTACGTAGGTGGATTTATGAAATTTACTACCGGTGATGGTGAGGTTGACGGTTTCATTATTAAAGCCCTTATTGACGGAGAGGGAAACTACTTCCGGCTTCTGGGTGCCATTGGCTATAATGCTGAAACATAAAAAAGTAACTAAAAATAAGACAGAGGAAACCAAAACATTTCGCTTCATTTTAAATCTTCCTTTCAATGATTTTTTAATACTCCATCTTCGACGGGCGCTTGGCGGTTATAAAACTAGTCGTGCTTTAAACGGGGTTTTGATAACCAAGACCGCGGCCCCTAACGAAATGGCATCTTCCTTGAAACATCCCCCCTTACTTAAGGTAATTTTGCTTCTCCCCAAGGAATAGTGTTTTTTTAAAGCTTAAAAACGGGAAATTTCTATCCCACCCAAAAAGCATTTCCCTCTAGGTTGACATCGCACAAAACCGGTTTTCGCCCGCCCCTGACTCCCTGACTCCGGCTCCGACGATTAGTTTCGCTTCGGCCGGCGGCCGGATCATCCGGTTGAGGGTAGTTAAATCGGTTTTGATTAAAAATAAAAGGTCATTTTTGGTAAGAGGACCTTTCGTTAAAAACATATTAGAAATATCATCGGTTCTATTGCCTAA
>JBLNCU010000043.1:0-21402 GCA_050260935.1 Bacillota bacterium | reverse complement strand
CTTAGTCTAACGAAAAGACTTTCATTAGCACGTTAATTCTGGTGAACCGCCGTATACCGAACGGTACGTACGGTGGTGGGAGAGGTCGGTAGGTGAATTAATCACCTACCTCCTACTCGATGCGTGCGCGCGGCATGCGCGCGATCTTGATGGTGAAAGTCCAGGTCGGTAGGTGAAATAATCACCTACCTCCTCGATTATTCTTCTTTAAGGAGGAGCCGGGATGAATGAAGCGTTTTTAAAGAATCTACCCCTGGTAAGTTCAACCGCTATCAACGGTCATTTTACGATCCGGGGAGTTAAAATCGGCGGTCCGGTTCCGGTCGTCATTGCCGGACCATGCGCGGTCGAATCGGCCGAACAAATTTTAACTATAGCCGAGTATGTAAAATCCTTGGGAGTTAAAGGATTACGGGGAGGAGTCTTTAAACCGCGCAGTTCTCCGTATAGTTTTCAAGGACTCGGAGAGAAGGGGTTGGAATATTTAGCGCAAGCCAGAGAGAGAACGGGGTTGTTTACCGTGATTGAAGTGACCAGCAGCGAGCAAATTACAGCGGTAACTGATTTTGCCGATGTTATCCAAATCGGCGCCCGGAATATGCAGAACTTTGAGTTGCTAAAAGCCGTCGGCCGCCGCCGGAAACCGGTTTTATTAAAAAGGGGCTTATCCGCCACCATTCAGGAGTTGCTGCAGGCGGCGGAGTATATACTTTATGAAGGGAGCTCAATGATCATCCTCTGTGAGCGGGGTATTCGCACTTTTGAAACCAGTACCCGGAATACCCTGGACATCAACGCTATTCCGTTACTAAAACAACTCACTAAGCTGCCGGTCTTTGCCGATCCCAGCCATGGTACAGGGCGCAGTGATTTAGTGATTCCGGTGGCCAAGGCGGCTTTATCGGCCGGGGCGGACGGCTTGATTATCGAAGTCCATCCCAACCCGGAAAGGGCTTTGTCCGATGGTAATCAGTCGCTGGATTTCCATAGTTTTAAAAGGTTGATAGGGGAATTAAAGATAAAAAGCGAGTTAAGACCGGTTCCGGCCACTCCCCAAACCACCCCCGGTCTTCAACAGTTTCAAAAAATGATTGCCGAGAACGATTATGATTACATCCCGGTTCAAACTGAACTGCTGACCGATGCCGAGACTCCGGTGACCGCCTTCCTGAAAATGGCTGCCGGTCCGGGCCGTTTTTTACTGGAAAGTGTGGACCGGGGCGAGCAGGTGGGCCGGTTTTCTTTTATCGGCTGGGAACCGTTGGCTGTTTTTCAGGCGCGGGGAAACGAGGTTGAATATACCGATGCCGCTGGCACAGAAAAATACCGGGTAGCTGATACTTTAGCCGAATTAGAAGCCAGATTGAGAGGGTTTAAAGTCGCGCCGGCCTTCAACCCGGCCAAATTCTTCGGCGGCGCGGTGGGGTATATCGGTTATGATTACGTCCGCATTATTGAAAAACTGCCGGCTAAAAATCGGTCAATCGCGGCGCTTCCCGATCTTTATTGGGTGATACCCAAATACCTGGCTTGCTTTGATCATGTGAGCCACAAAATTACCCTCAGTATTTTAGCAAAGGTTGACGGAGGAGCGATTGAAGAATCTTACCGGAAGGCCGCGGCCGAGTTGGCCGGAATACTCTGCAGGTTGCAGGAGCAATTGGAATTGCCGGCTCTTGACAGCCTGACTCCGGCAAAAACGCCATTACAGACATATTCCCTTTCCAAGGCTGAATATGAGGCCGGTGTAGCCAAGATTAAGGAATACATTTACGCCGGGGACGCTTTTCAAGTAGTGCTCTCCCAACGGATCAGTCAGCCTTTTGAGAGCGATCCTTTTCTATTCTACCGTTTACTGCGAACTATTAATCCCTCTCCCTATCTTTTTTATCTTGATTTCGGCCAGTTTCAAATAGCCGGTTCCTCACCCGAGGTGATGGTGAGGTTGGAAGACCGGGAGGCTGTTTTAAAGCCGATCGCCGGAACCAGACCCCGGGGGGCCAACCCCCTGGAGGATCGGAAGCTCCGCGAAGAACTCTTAAACGACGAAAAGGAGCGGGCGGAACATATTATGCTGGTGGATCTGGGCCGGAACGATCTGGGAAGAGTCTGTAAATTCGGATCGGTGAAAGTAACGGAGTTGATGAATATCGAGAACTATTCCCATGTAATGCATATAGTATCCACCATCCGCGGTGAATTGCTGCCGGAATATTCGGCGGTCGATCTTTTGCGGGCGGTTTTTCCGGCGGGGACGCTTTCGGGAGCGCCGAAAGTGAGAGCGATGGAGATTATTGAAGAAATTGAACCTTCGAGGCGGGGGCTTTACGGGGGGGCTGTGGGGTATCTGGGCTTTAACGGCAATATGGACACCTGTATTACGATCCGGACTGTTTTATTTCAGGATCATCAAGCCCATCTTCAAGTGGGGGCGGGTATAGTGGCGGATTCGGAACCGGAAAAAGAGTATCAGGAGACTTTGAATAAGGCTGGGGCTTTATTAGCCGCTTTAAACCGGACGGGAGTGTAGGAAATGTTAATAATAATCGATAACTACGATTCCTTTACCTACAATCTGGCGCAATATTTCGGAGAATTGGGGCAGGAAATGAAGGTTTTCCGGAATGATCAAGTTTCATTGGACCAGTTGGAGGCTTTGCGCCCGGATTATTTGGTGGTCTCCCCCGGACCGGGAACTCCAAAGGATAGCGGGATCTCAGCGGCGGTTATCAGCCGTTTCGCCGGGGAAATACCGATCCTGGGCGTATGTTTGGGCCATCAATGCATCGGGGAGGTTTTTGGGGGGAAAGTGGTCAGGGCTCCCTTCCCGGTCCATGGGAAAATGTCCGGGATTCACCATAACCGGCGTGATTTATTTGCGGGGATACCCCAGCCGTTTGAGGCGGTGCGCTATCATTCGCTGGTGATCGAGAGGGAAACCCTGCCGGAGATTTTGGAGGTGACCGCTACTACCGAAACCGGTCTGATTATGGGATTGAAGCACCGGAAATACCCTATCTACGGAGTGCAGTTTCATCCGGAATCGGTCTTCACCGGAGTCGGTAAGCAGTTGTTGGTTAATTTCTTAGGAAGTTAAAGGGTATGACCAAAGAGCGAAACCAAAGTCTTTAAAATCAGGGGAGATGAGTAGAGTGTTGAAGGAGTATTTAGCGAAGTTGATCAGAAGAGAAGACTTAACAGAAGAAGAGATGGTCCGGGTCATTAGTCTGATTATGGAGGGCGAAGCGACCCCGGCGCAGATTGGGAGCTTTTTAACAGCTTTAAGGTTAAAAGGGGAGACAGTGGATGAGATTACGGGGGCGGCACGGGTTATGCGGGAGAAGGCCTTAAAGGTCAGGTTTGAAGCGCCGGTTGTGTTTGACATTGTCGGCACCGGGGGAGACGGCGCCAATACTTTTAATATCTCAACTACCTCGGCCTTCATAGTGGCCGCCGCCGGGATTCCGGTTGCCAAACATGGGAACAGGGCTGTTTCCAGCCGTTGCGGAAGCGCCGATGTACTAGAGGCCTTGGGAATTAAGGTTGATCTTCCTCCGGCTAAGGTTGAAGACTGTTTGAAGGAAGTGGGGATCGGTTTTTTATTCGCCCCCATTTTTCATCTGGCTATGAAACACGCGGTGGGTCCCAGACGTGAACTCGGTTTCCGGACTATCTTCAACCTGTTGGGACCGCTGACCAATCCGGCAGGGGCCAATTATCAACTGATCGGAGTTTATCAGCCGGAACTCACCGAACCAATAGCCCAGGTTTTAAAGAGGCTTGGGGTGAAACGGGCGATGGTGGCCCATGGAGGCGGCGGTTTGGATGAATTGTCGCTGGAAGGCCTCAATAAAGTCAGCTTTTTAAAAGACGGCCGGATTGAGACTTTTACCTTTTCCGCCGCTGATGTAGGGTTGCCGTTGACCTCAAACCAGCTGGTTAAAGGGGAACAGCCGCTAAAAAACGCCGAGTTGACCGAAGAAATTCTCAGCGGTTCTTACCAAGGGCCGTGTTTAAATATCGTGCTGTTGAATGCCGCCGCCGCCTTAATGGTAGCCGAAGTGGCCTCTGATTTAAAGGCTGGGATCAGCCTGGCCCGGAATCTGGTCAACCAAGGCCGGGCTTATGAAAAACTGGAACAGCTGCGGAAAGTAGCGGTGTAAAGAGGGACGGCATGTTTTTAGACGAAATTGTAAGTTATAAACGTCAAGAGATTGACCACCGCCAAGAATTGTTGCCAATGGCGGCGCTTTTACGGTTGGTACCCGGAACCCCGGTAAGGCGCCATTTTAAGTCCAGCATATCAGGTGAGACCATCCACTTGATTGCCGAGATAAAAAAGGCTTCTCCGTCAAAAGGATTGTTATGCCCGGGTTTTAACCCGGCGGCTCTAGCCCGGACCTACGAGAAGGCCGGAGCAGCGGCGATTTCTGTTTTGACTGAGGAAAAATTTTTCCAGGGGTCGCTGGAACACTTAAGGGACGTTAAGGCTGAAACCCGGACTACTCCGCTGCTGCGGAAGGATTTTATCATTGACCCCTATCAATTGCTGGAGTCCTTGGTTTATGGAGCCGATGCCGTCCTATTGATTGTTGCCGCATTGAGCCAAACGGAGCTCCAATTATTGCTCAAAGAAGCCGTAGCCATGGGCTTGGCTCCTCTGGTGGAAATCCATAACCGGATCGAGCTGGAGCGGGCGCTGGATAGCGGGGCGGAAATTATCGGAATCAACAACCGGGATTTAAAAACCTTTGAAGTCTCGTTGGAAACGACTTTCACCTTATTAAGATACATTCCCGCTGAAACCATCGTAGTATCGGAGAGCGGAATCAGGGGGAGAAAGGACGTGGAAGAGATGGAAAAGGCCGGAGTGAATGCCATCCTTGTCGGGGAATCGATTGTAACCGCCGCCAGTCCGGAAACCCAGATCCGGCGTTTGTTGGGGAGGGTTTCATGATACCGGTGAAAATTTGCGGGATCACCAATTTGTTTGATGCTTTATGCTGCATTGAAAATGGGGTGGCGGCTTTGGGTTTTGTATTCGCTCCATCCAAACGGCGGATCAATGTCGCCAAGGCCTTTGAAATTGTCCGGGTCTTGCCGCCTTTCGTCACCAGGGTCGGGGTTTTTGTGGATGAGGATCCTTTGGTGATTAAGGAGATCTTAAAAGATTGCCGGCTGGATTTAGCCCAGTTGCATGGAGCTGAAACGGCGGCGGTCTCCGAAATTTTACCCGGCCGGGTTATCAAGGCTTTCAAGGCCGGGCTGGACCAGCCGGATCCTGCTTGGAAAGGCCTTCCCTTACGGGCGATCCTGGTTGATTCCTACTCGCCCCAGGAAGCGGGAGGGACCGGCCGTTCTTTTAACTGGGATCTCTTTGCCGGTTTTCGAGTTTTGGGATATCCATTGATTTTAGCCGGGGGCTTAAACCCAAATAATATCCAGACGGCCATCAGGGCGGCCAGGCCCGATGGGGTCGATCTTTCCAGCGGGGTTGAGGAGCGGCCCGGCCAAAAAGACCCGACCAAGATTGAGAAATTGATGGAAGGCGTCAGAAACCTTAATCTAAGGAGCGATGTCAGTGGAGGATAAAAAGAAATGGTATTTTGGAGATTACGGCGGCCGGTATGTCCCGGAAACATTAATGGCGGCCTTGGATGAACTTGAAGCGGCCTACGAGCGGTACGCCGGGGATCCGGATTTTCAAGCGGAGCTGGCCGATTTATACCGCCATTACTCGGGCCGGCCGACCCCATTGTACTATGCCGACCGCTTCAGCCGGATGCTGGGACCGGGCAAAGTATATATCAAGCGCGAAGATTTGAATCATACCGGCGCTCATAAAATCAACAATACTTTAGGCCAGGTTTTACTGGCCCGGCGGATGGGTAAAAAGCGGATTATCGCCGAAACCGGCGCCGGACAGCATGGAGTGGCCACTGCGACTGTCGCGGCAAAGTTTGGGTTGGAATGCGTGGTTTATATGGGGGAGGTAGACATCGACCGCCAATCTTTGAATGTTTTCCGGATGAAATTGCTCGGGGCTGAGGTCCGGCCGGTGACCTCCGGCAGCAAGACATTAAAAGACGCCACCAATGAAGCGCTGCGTGATTGGGTCACCAATGTCGACGACACCTTTTATATTATCGGCTCAGTTGTGGGGCCCCACCCTTATCCGGCCATGGTCCGGGATTTTCAAGCCGTAATCGGCAGGGAAACCAAGGAACAGCTTCTCCAAGTCGAGGGGAAACTCCCGGATTATGTGATTGCCTGTGTCGGCGGCGGCAGCAATTCCATGGGAATCTTTCAGGAATTTATTCCGGAAAAATCCGTCCGTTTAATCGGGGTGGAAGCGGCCGGAAAAGGAACATCCACCGGCCGTCATGCGGCTAGCTTAAGCCACGGGCGGCCTGGAATATTGCACGGCGCATTGAGCTATCTTCTTTCGGACAGCGACGGCCAGGTTCTAGAGGCTTATTCCATCTCAGCCGGGCTCGACTATCCGGGTGTCGGCCCTCAACACAGTTACTTAAAAGACAGCGGCCGGGTTAAATACCTGGCGGTAACCGATGAGCAAGCATTGGCCGCTTTTGAATTTCTTACTAAAACCGAGGGGATCATCCCGGCGCTGGAAAGTGCGCATGCGGTGGCTGCGGCTTTGGAGATCGCCCCGGAACTCACTGAAGATCAAATCATGGTGATTAATCTATCCGGACGCGGGGACAAAGATATTTATACCGTGGCCGAGGCCATGGGGGTGAAATTATGAATCCGGTTGAATCAAAATTTAAAGAATTGCGCTTGGCGGGGAAAAAGGCGTTTATACCTTATATTATGGGCGGGGATCCCGGTTTGACGGAGACCGGGAAGCTGTTAGAGATTTTAGCCGGGAATGGAGCCGATCTGATCGAGGTCGGGGCGCCTTTCTCCGATCCGGTGGCTGATGGGCCGGTAATTCAACAGGCGGCGGTCCGTTCATTGAAAAACGGCTGCACTTTAACAAAACTCTTAACCTGCCTCAAAGAGGCCGGCCGTGGCCTGGATACTCCGATTATTTTAATGATTTACTATAACATGATCTTTCAAAGGGGTTTGGTCAAATTTTTTGAAAAACTTCAAGCAGCGGGCTGCGCCGGTTTGATCATTCCCGATCTGCCGTTCGATGAAGCCGCCGAGGTTTGCCGGGTGGCGGAACAGTTTAAAATCGGGCTCAATTTTTTGGTGGCTCCGACAAGTAGCGATAACCGAATAACCTCGGCTGCCACGGCTTCCACCGGATTTATCTACGCCGTTTCCCTGAAAGGGGTCACCGGAGTCCGGAGCAGTTTACCGCCGGAATTGCCGGATTTCGTCAAACGCGTCAAAATGAAGACTGAAAAACCAGTGGCCGTTGGCTTTGGAATCGCCACTCCGGAGTATGCCGGCAGGGTTGCCGGACTGGCGGATGGGGTAATTGTGGGCAGCGCTATCGTAAAAACGGCGGCGGCCGATCCCGGTTTCCGGGAGACCACAAAACTGCTGACCGCATTAAGGGCTGCCATATAGACGGCAGCCACCGGAAAATAAAACCTCAAATTCCCATTCCGGTTACAAAACAAGGAGGAAAAAATCGAAAGGCAAAGAAAACAAATATATATGAATCATAGAAATTGAATTCCGAAATTTCTTATATAAAGAGGTTCGATGCTTATGGAATTTAGCCCATTTTTACGAACCGCTTTACTAATATTCGCCGTCATCTTATCATTAATACTAATGATCTACACCTGGCTGAAGGGCAAAAGGGACACCACTTTGTATACCTTTATATCCTGCCAGGTTTTGCTTTTTATCTGGGCGACCTTTCAGATATTGAGGATATATGCCGTCAATTATAATACGGAATGGCTTGATGTCAGATTCGAGTATTCCTCCATCTGTTTTATCGCCTTGAGCTGGCTGGTTTTTTGTTTATATTATACCGAAAGTAAATTTTTGAATAAACGAAACCTGTTAATATTGAGCGCCTTACCGGTTTTGTTCTATATTAGCGTGTTGACCAACGAATACCATCATCTATTTTTTGCCGCCGAGGATTACCATTTCACCAAAAAAGCGGTTCTTTTTTGGCTCCATACATTAGAATCTTACGGTTATTGTATTACCGGGACTTATTTATTGATAAAATACTCATTCCGGCGATTCGGCTATATCCGGAAACAAATTATACTACTAGTGGCCGCATTTTTAGTTCCCATAGCCGCAAATTTGGTAATGTTGACCGGCCTCTTTGACCCCGGATTTGATATTACTCCCCTCAGTTTTACCATTTCTTTAGTATTTTTCGCGGTGGCGATCTTCAAATATAAATTATTGAATATTATCCCGATTGCCTTGAGAAAGATTGTCGACACAATGCCTGAGGCTATCCTGGTAATCGATAATCAAAACCGTGTGGTCGATTATAACCAGGCTTTTCGCAATTTCTTTCCGGAATCGGATTTGAAAATAGGTTCCGGTATTTCCGGTTTTGCGGAAAATTTGCGGAATGAAGCGGAAAAAACCCCCAGAGCCGAGTCCGTTTTCGCGGCCATCGATGATGTAAAAAAAAATATTGACCGCGGCGGGCTGATTATCCTTAAAAAGCTTCAAAGGAGTTTTACCGTCAATATTCAGTCTATTTATAGTAAAAAAGCAGTCATCGGCCGGGTTATTTCCTTTAATGAAGTCACCGACTATCAGAATTTATGGAATGAATTGCAGCGAAAGAACCTTGAATTATCAACTAAGAACCAGCAGTTGGAGAAATATTCGGCTACCGTAGAGGAGCTGGCGGTCGCCAGGGAACGGAACCGTTTCGCCAGGGATGTTCATGACACACTTGGTCAAACCATCACTCTTTTAATAACTTTATTGCAAATAGCCAAAAATAACTACCGCGAAGACCCGAAAAAAGGTGAAGCCCGGATCGATGAGTCCATTAAGATTGCCAATGAGGGTTTAAAAGAAGTCCGGCTTGCTCTTATCGGTTTAGCCCCCGAAAACTTCGATTGTTTAAAAAATACGCTAACTAGTTTGGTGGAGGATTTTCAAACCTCCGGCATGAAAGTTCAACTTTCAATCGATGATTTGGGGAACCGCCTGAATTTAAACTTCGGCGACGCCATCTACCGGATTTGTCAGGAGTCGCTCACCAACGCGCTGCGTCATGGTAAGGCCAGTCAGGTTTTTATCAGGATTATGAACACTAAAGATTTTTTAAAAATCACCATCGAAGATGACGGCTGCGGTTGTAAAAATCTGGTCAAGGGCCTGGGATTAAGCGGTATGGAAGAACGAATCAGCAGTTTAAACGGGAAAATCCGTTACCAATCGGCTGGAAAAGGGTTTGGTATCGAGGTTGAAATACCTTGGTCATTAACCGCCCCGTCCTGAAATTTATTCTTTTTTTACCCGGCAATCATATTATCCCCATTTATTGGCATACTATGAAAAGATAGGTTGTCTTTATAAATGGGGTGAGAAGTAATGGCTGGAACATCAAAAGCTAAAACTAAGTTCGACGCCGACCGGTACTGGTCAGGAGTATTTACCGGCGTTTTCCTGGGTTGCTTCTTTATTTGCGTGCTTGCTTTCATCTTTATCAGGTATCAGGGCTTAAAAATAGCCATCAATCCCGAGCAAGTGGCCAGATTGGTTCAGGCGAAGATGCAAACCGAGGTCAAACGGGATATCCCCCAAATCTTGGAGGAGATTAAAAAGAAACTCCCGCAGGAGATTGCCGGGAATTTCGGAGAGCTGGAAAGTTTGACCATCGGTTTCGGGAATAGCCAGGTAAAATTGCCCGCTGAACTAATTACCGGGATTAAGGGTGAATTCAACCGGATTATCGAAGGAGCCATTATTAACACCATTAATAACTATGATACCTTGGGTTACGAAGAAAAAATCGGCCAAAATGTTCATGAAATGATTAAAAGCTTTTTTGAACAGGAGATTGTCGGTAAAACCTATCTCCTGAAAACCTCCCGCTGGTTCTCGGTGCCGGTAAAAATTGTGGGCGGAACCGGGAATCAATTACAAGTTGGAATTTAAAGACATACTGTTTAAACCGGCCGCTAGTGTCTTTCGGGTGGGGCCGGAATTTATTTTCTGCCTTACGCCTGTAGTTTAATCGCCAATAAACCCTTGACTATCGGAATTTATTGTGTTAACGTTGGTGTCAAGCAATACAATACTCCCTTTTTCAACACTCTTCAACCATTTTATGAGGTTCAAGAGGCGCATTCAAAGGTTGCGGCATAATACCAAGGAAGTATTCATAAGCATGGTGAACCCTTGGAATGCAACTTGGTATTAAAAAACGGAGGCTATTTTGATACAGGTCGTTCCATTTTTAGCGGATAAGGATCATTTATTTTTACCATTATTGGCCCGGGGACTGACCGATCTCTCGGCTTTACGTTTTAATGCCGTGGAGATTGAGGCTCAAGTGAAAACCACCTTGGAAATTAATCGCTGGGAAGATCTTTTGCAACAGACGGTCAATGAAAACGCTTGGGTGGGGCAGGATCTATGGTTTACCGCTAGACTTGACAGCCTGGAAAACCTTTCGGCTGTTTTAGTTTTATATGATCCGGCCGGTAACGAATTAATTTATCATGACATGTTTCAAGCTCCGGAAGAAAAATTTCTGGGGGATTGGGAGACCCATCTCCAAAGTCTAATCTTATTTTTAAAAAAACAACCGGCCGGTTCCCTAAATGAAAACCTGCCGATGTATACCAGATCGCTGGAAGCTTTTTTAGCTTTTCGCAAGGGACTGGAATTGCTCTCCCAAGCCAAGAACGAAAGGATGAAAGACGAGGGCTTAGAGGATTTATTGAATGCCATGGCCTACGATCCTGATTTTATCGAGGCCGCTGACATCTTAATCCTGTTTTTAATGCAGAACGATATGGCCCGTAATTTCGAGCGCTCCGTTAACATCTTGGAAAGGCTAAGGCGGATCGCCAACCATCACCCCCGCATCCCCTTGGTCCTGGCGGAGGTGTATTTCCGTTGGGGCAATAATGAAAAAACCGAGAAGATTCTGAAAGAGTTGGTGGAGTCATTTCCGCAATTCGTTGAGGGTTGGATTCGGCTGGCCTTGTTTTATCATTCAAGGGAGCGGTTTGATGAAGCTAAGGCGGCCTTGGAATCGGTTTTGGCCTTTAAGCCGGAGGAACCAACTTCTTTGGATTTGATGGGGGCAATTTGCGCCAGCCGGGGCGAACGGGAACTAGCCCGGGAGTATTGGTTGAAAACGATTGCCGCCGCTCCGGACCGGGTTAATGTTTTAAATAATCTGGCGCTATTGGCCGAGGAGGATGAAGACCCGGACAAGGCTGAGAGCTACTACCGTTTGGCCTTAAAAGTCAACCAGGAATGGTGGGGGACTTATTTCCACTACGGTTCTTTTTGCTGGCGCAAGGAGCGCTTGGAGGAAGCGATCATCCTTTTGACGAAAGCCTCCAAATTAAACCCCGCCAGTTTTCAAACATTTCAGAATCTTGGCCTGGTCCAGATTCAACTGGGCAATTATATTGAAGCTCAAGAAGCATTGCTTCGACTGTTGCAATTGGCTCCCGATAATGTTACCCGGCGCCAAACCCTCCAATTATTAGGTCAACTTAACGAGGAACAAATCAGGGTTGAACTTCGAATCCGGCAATTTGAGCGTTTATGGGAGTCCGGGAAACATTGGAAGGCAATCGGCGCATTGATTAAAAGTTTTAATAAGGCTAGAAGCCACTGGTATTATTGGTACTTGTGGGGATGTATCCAGGAAAAACTAGGCGCTAAGTGTTGCTCGGTCATCTCCTGGCGGATCGGTCTTCACCATAATCCGGGATTCCCCCTTTTAAAAAAATTGGGGCTTTGTTATTGGAGCAAAGGGAAATACCGTAAGGCGCTTCCGGTTCTGCGAAAAGCATATCAATTTCATCAAAGTGACCAGGAGACGGCTTGCGCCTATATGCAAACCTTGGTCAATCTAGGCGAAGTCGAGGAGTTGCAGGCCAATGCGCAAGGCTTGTCGCAGCTTGTAAAGACCGACTTTAACCAAACTTCGGTGTAAATGCTTGGAGGTGTTTTTGTTGAGCCGTTCCCGTAAAGAAGACAATGAAGGGGAAAATGTGCAGGCTGTTGAAAGGGCTTTATTATTGTTGGAGATCCTGGCTAGGGAAAATTCGGCGGTCTCCATTACCGATTTGGCCAAAAAGTCCGGTTTAAAATTGGCTACAGTGCACCGGTTGCTTTTTACCATGATGAATAAAGGTTTTATTGAGCAGGATTCCTCGACCTCAGAATATAAGCTTGGGCTTCGGACCTTTGAAGTAGGAAACGCCGCGCTGTCAACCTTTGACATTCGTTCTATCGCCAGGGCTTATTTAAAACAATTGCACGAATTAGTTAATGAGACTGCTAATTTGGCCATTTTGGACGGAGCCGAAGTCGTTTATATCGACCAGATTGAGTCGACCAATATCGTTATTGTAAAGATGTTCGCCCGGATCGGCAGCCGGGGACCGGCTTACTGCACCGGCACAGGTAAAGTGTTATTGGCCGATTTGCCGGTGGATGAATTAAGGAAACGCCTGGCCAAAGTGGAGTTTTTTCAATTTACTCCGCGGACGATTACCAATATTGACCGCTTGATCGCTGTGTTGGCCAAGATCAGGCAGGACGGTTACGCCTTGGATTTTTCCGAGCGTGATGAAGGGGTTACCTGCGTGGCGGCGCCAATCCGCAATTATGAAGGACGGGTGATGGCCGCTCTTAGTGTTTCCGGCCCGGCCAACCGCATGGAACCGGAAAAAATTCAGCAAAAAATTTTACCGGCGGTATTGGAAACCGCCGGGTTTATCTCTGAAAGAATGGGGTACCGGGGAGTCTCGGTCGGATGAAGTCGCTTAAAATTACCTCTTATAAATATAAATAGCGGTTAATTACTTGCCAAATTGAAACTAATGTGGTAAACTTATTGAGAAGAAGTGCGAAAAGGAGTGGGGAGTCCCCACTCCTTCACTTTGTAGTATGTGCATTCCTTACTTTATCCCGTAAATACTAATTTAGAAGACCGGCTTATGGAAAACCCCGGGGAAGCCGGATTGGAGAAATTACTTTTGGCCGATTATTTCAGGGGAGGGCGGAGGTTTGGCTCCGAAAGATAGAATTGAGGATATCGTGGAACGGCTCGGGCAGCCCGTTGCTGAAAAGCTGGGTTACGAGTTGGTGGCGGTGGAGTACCGTAAGGAAGGCCCTGACTGGGTACTGCGCTGTTTTATTGACAGCCCGGCTGGGATTGGGGTCGATGAATGTCAGCGTTTCAGCGAGGCTTTAGGGACAGTCCTTGATAAGGAGGATCCGATCCCTGGGAGTTATTTGTTGGAGGTTTCCTCCCCGGGAATTGAAAGACCTTTGCGGAAGGATGCCGATTTCGTCCGCTTCGCCGGTGAAAACGTTGAACTTAGATTAAATAAACCTATTAACGGGCAGAAGGTTTACCAGGGGGAGTTGCTAGGCTTGGTAGCAGGGGGACCGGAAAAGCTGATCCGGATCAAACAAAAAGAGACGATAATCGAGATTCCCCGGACCGAGGTAGCGAAGGTGCATATTATGGCTGAGCTTTTCGGCTCTAAAGGGGGAAAGAAAAAGAAATGAATCACGAGTTTTTGGATGCTCTGGAGCAAGTTGAACGGGAAAAAGGAATCAGCAAGGAGATCTTGCTTGATGCCATTGAAACCGCTCTGGCTTCGGCTTATAAACGGGATCAAAAAGTCGCCCAGAGTATCGAGGTCCGGATTGATCAAGATACGGGGGCTTTCCGGGTTTACACTCATAAGACCGTTGTTGAAGAAGTCGAAGACGACAAGAATGAGATCAACCTGGAGGATGCCCAAAAAATAAATCCCCTTTACGAGCTGGGGGATTTGGTTGAGTTTGAAATTTTCCCGAAAGAATTTGGAAGGATTGCCGCTCAAACCGCAAAACAAGTTGTGGTGCAGCGGATCCGGGAGGCTGAACGGAGCATCATTTATGATGAATTTGTCAACCGGGTCGGCGATTTGATTACCGGAATCGTTCAACGTTTTGAGCAGCGAAATATCTTTATCGACATGGGCCGGATTGAAGGAATTTTGCCTGCCAACGAGCAAATGCCTAATGAACATTACGAACAGGGTATGCGCTTGAAAACCTTCGTGGTGGAAGTGAAAAAAACCACCAAAGGACCGCAGGTATTGCTCTCCCGGACCAGGACCGGACTATTGAAACGGTTGTTTGAATTGGAAGTTCCGGAGATTCAAGATGGCCTGGTGGAGATCAAATCAGTGGCCCGCGAACCGGGTTACCGGTCTAAAATCGCGGTTTACAGCCGGGATAGTCAGATCGATCCGGTCGGCTCCTGCGTCGGCGCCAGGGGAATCCGGGTGCAAATGATTGTTCGTGAGCTAAAAGGGGAAAAAATTGATGTAGTACCCTGGAGCAGCGAACCGATTGAGTTTATTATTAACGCCTTAAGCCCGGCCAAGGTAAGCGATGTTAAAATTTTGCCTTCAAGAAAAACGGCGATCGTTATTGTGCCCGATTTTCAATTATCGCTGGCTATCGGGAAGGAAGGTCAAAACGCCCGTTTGGCCGCAAAATTAACCGGTTGGAAGATTGATATCAAAAGCGAGACTCAAGCGGCTGAGCAAGCGGAAGAGATTGAACGTTTGGTCCGGGAAGAGATTGGTTTCCGGGAAGTAGCTAAAGAAGCTCCCGAAAAGGAGTTGCCGGAAGAAAAGGCGGAAGGCGGGGAGGATCTTCCCGAAGAAGTTCTTCAAACTCAGCCTTTCGCGGAAGATGAACCTTTGGATGAGGAAGTAATCCTCCCTGAAGGGGAAGAGCAGGAAGAGGTCTTGGAAGAAATTCACGTTACTGTGGAGGATGAACCGGAAGAGGAAGAAGAACCGGAATTTGTAGCCAAAAGGAAGATCAAAAAGAATAAAACCGCGCCCAAACACTTGGCCCGGATTGAATTGGATGATGAACCAATCTCACTTGACGACGGTTATTTCTTCTCCGATATTCTTAAGGAACGGAAGGCAAAATCGAACGAGCCCGCGGTCGAGAATGAAGCCGGGAATTTGGGAGAGAAGGTGGATAAACCGGGAGAAGGAAGCAACAGTGAAGGAGATTTTGGCGCTTTTACCATCGGGCAATTATTGGGTAAGGCCGCCGGGGATGCCGCCGCCAAGAAAGAAAAAGGAAAAGGACGAAAAAAGGGGGATAAGTAATGAAAGTTAAGAAAATTCCCCAACGTACCTGTATTGGGTGTAAAGCTGTTAAACCAAAAAAAGAATTAATCAGAATGGTGAGGACGCCGGAAGGGGAAGTCCTGGCGGATCCAACCGGCAAAAAGTCCGGCCGGGGGGTATACACCTGTCCCAATTTGGAATGCCTGGAGTCTTCCTTCAAGGGGGTTTTATTGGAAAAGGCTTTGGAGACCAGTTTAACCGCTGAAATGAAAGATAAACTGCGGGCTGATCTATTGCAGATTATTAAATGACTAAATTACAATCACTGCTAGGCTTTGCGGCTAAGAGCCGCCAATTGATTTCCGGCAGCAACACCGTTTTGGAGGCTATTAAAAAACGCCAGGTTTATCTGGTGATTTGCGCCAGGGATTTATCGCCGAGAACGGTTCGGAGTTTTCGTAATTTATGCGAGAAGCAGCAAATCTCTTTTTATAATTTCGGTTCATGTTCCGAATTGGGACATTGGATCGGCAAACCGGGCCGCGGTGTAATCGGGATTACTTCCGGGCATTTCGCCGCAACCATCCGGTTGTTATTTCAAGATGGGGGTGACCAACCATAAATAAGGTGCGTGTTCATGAATTAAGTAAGGAACTTGGAATAAATATCAAAGAATTGATGGCGTTTTTAAATCCGCTCGGGGCCAATGTGCGGAATCATATGAGCACTATTGAGGATAAATATGTGGAACAGGCCAGGCAGGCTTTTCCAGTGGCGCCGAAGCAATCCAGGATACCTCAGTTCCATTCCAATCAGGTAGCCACCGCCGCCAAGGCCGTTTCCGAAGCTGTGAAAACGATGCCGCGAAATGAGCTTCCAGCCGCCAAGATTCCCGGGAAAACTATAGGGGTGGAACAAAGCGGGCCCAAGAAAAATGGTTCTTCTGGAAAACCGGCTTCCACCGCTAACGCCAATGCAGCTAAACCGGTCGCGGTTCCCAACCGGGTTCCCGGACATCCGGAGACGTCCGTGCCCAGGGTAAATCAACCATTGGGCCAAACAGCCGGCCGACCAGGAAATCAAGCGACCAGGACGGCTTCGGCGATAAAGTCGCAACCCGCACAGCAGCGGACCAATGCACTACCGAGGGAGCATTCAACTCAGGGGCGGCCGGCAACTCACATCGAACACCGGGATAATCGTCCCAACCGGATTCCGGAACCGGCCGCTAAACACCCCGTTGGGGCGCAGTCATTGCAAAGACACGATGGTCCAAGAAGCAAAACCGGTCCCAACCAGGAACGCTTTGTCTCCGAAACCAGGCGCGAGAATACGGAAGAACGCGGTCAGCGTAGCAAGATCCGTCCAAATGCCAATGTTAATGTTCGCGGCCAGGTAAGGCCGGAATCAGTTTCACAGCATCCGGCTAAACAAGTAAAGCCGGTAAAACCGCAGCGACAGACAACCAGTGTGAAATCGATTCAATTGCCGGATTCAATGAGTGTTAAAGATTTTGCCCAATTAGTTGAATTGCCGGTTACCGATATAATTAAAAAATTAATCGGTCTTGGGGTGATGGTTACCATCAACCAGGAGATCGACCGCGATACCATGATCCTGATCGCGGACGAATACGGGATAACCGCCACTGCCGCCCAAACAGAGGAAGAAAAATTACAGGTGGAGGAGATTGAGGATGATCCCAGCACGCTAGTGCCCCGTCCGCCGGTAGTAACCATTTTGGGCCATGTTGATCACGGAAAAACCTCCTTGCTTGACGCCATTCGTCAGACTAACGTAACCGCCCAGGAAGCCGGGGGTATAACCCAGCATATCGGCGCCTATCAAGTGGAGTTAAAAGACAGAAAAATAACTTTTTTGGATACTCCGGGTCATGCCGCATTTACCGCCATGAGGGCTCGCGGCGCCCAGGTAACCGATATCGCCGTTTTGGTGGTGGCCGCCGATGACGGAGTAATGCCCCAAACTGTTGAGGCTATCAATCACGCCAAGGACGCCAACGTCCCAATTATTGTCGCCTTAAATAAAATCGATAAGGCCGAAGCCAACCTGGAACGGATTAAAACCGATCTGACCGAATACGGGTTGGTCTCCGAGGAATGGGGCGGCGAAACCATTTTTGTTCCGGTTTCCGCCAAGAAACGGATCGGCATCGAAAACCTGTTGGAAATGATTCTTTTAGTAGCGGATATTAAAGACTTTAAAGCCAATCCCAACCGTTTGGCCAAGGGGACTATTATCGAAGCCAAACTGGATAAAGGGCGCGGCCCGGTGGCGACTGTGCTGGTACAGACCGGTACCTTGAAAGTGGGCGATCCGATTATTGCCGGAGCGGCTGCCGGGAAAGTTAGAGTCTTAAATAACGATAAAGGTAAACGGGTTAAAAAAGCCGGACCGTCAACCCCGGTCGAACTTATCGGATTTGACGAAGTCCCGGAGGCCGGGGACATCATGTATGTTACCACCGAAGATAAAATAGCCAGGGACTTAGCGGATCGCCGCCTGCAATACAAACGGGAAACCGAAATGAAAAAGAACCAGAAAATCACCTTGGATGATCTTTTCGACAAGATTAAAGAGGGTGAGATTAAAGAGTTAAAAGTAATTATTAAAGCCGATGTTCAGGGGTCGGTAGAAGCCATCCGTTCATCCTTGGAACAGCAGTCCACCGGGGAAGTCCGGGTAAAGGTAATCCACGGAGGGGTTGGCGCCATAGGCGAAGGAGACGTGATGCTGGCTTCTGCTTCCAACGCCATTATTATCGGCTTTAATGTCCGGCCCGATCCTATGGCCAAGCGGATCTCCGAAAAGGAGAATGTTGATATCCGCCTTTACCGGGTAATCTATAATATTATCGAAGATGTGCAAAAGGCGATGGAAGGTATGCTGGAACCGACCTACAAAGAGGTTGTCAACGGAAAAGCCGAAATTCGCCAAGTTTATAGAGTGGCCAAGGTTGGTAATATAGCCGGTTGCTATGTCCTGGAAGGGAAAATTTCCCGGAATAATGATATCCGCTTGCTTCGCGACAATATAGTCGTTCATGAAGGAAAAATAGAATCCTTAAAACGCTTTAAGGATGATGCCCGCGAAGTATCCGAAGGTTTTGAATGCGGGATTGGCATTGAAAAATTCGGTGACATTAAAGAAGGCGACATTATCGAAGCTTTCTCGATGGAGGAAGTTAAACGGACCGTTGTCAAATGATCTTGAAAACGGGTGTTTGAGCTTTACCTCTCCACGTCTCATTTTACTTTTGGAGGGATAAATAATGGCGGAGTATCGTACCGAGCGTTTGCGGGAATTAATTAAAAGTGAATTCGGGGATATTTTACAGCGGGCTTTGAAAGATCCCCGGATTGGATTTGTCAGTGTTATGGATGTGGAAGTATCGAATGATTATAGCCATGTCAAAGTATTCGTAAGTATCATGGGGGATGAGGAAACAAAACGCTTGACCATGGAGGGTTTGGAAAGCGCTAAAGGTTTTATCCGCACCGAGTTGGGGCATAGAATCCGTTTGCGCCACACTCCCGAGGTTCATATAATAGCTGATAACAGTATAGAGCGGGGCACCAGGATTTTTCAATTACTTGAGGAAGTCAAAAAGGAACAGAGAGGCGAAAATTAGTTGGCGGTTCCATCCCAGGAATTGTTGGAATTCATCAAGTCGAAAAACAGGTTTGTGGTCAGTTGCCATGTCCATCCCGACGGTGACGCTATCGGATCCACTTTAGCAATGGGAGCCATTCTTTCCAAAATGGGCAAACGGGTTGAGATGATCTGCACCGAAGGTGTGCCCACTGTTTATCATTTTTTGGACGGCAGTTCCCTGATTAAAAAAGAACTAAAATCGGATTATCCACCTGAAGTTTTAGTCTGCGTTGATTGCGCCGAAAAGGAACGGATTGCCGTCCCCCCGCAGATCTGGGGGATTCCCGGACTGAAAATAATCAATATCGACCACCATGTCACCAACTTAGGTTTCGGGGCTTTCAATTTAATTGATGCCCATGCCGCGGCCACCGGTGAAGTTATTTACCAGCTGATCAAGGAAGGTTCCTTGCCGCTAAACCGGAGCATAGCGACTTACTTATATGTTGCCATAGCCACTGATACCGGTTTTTTCCGTTACACCAACACCACAGCCAATACTTTGGAGCTGGCGGCTCTTTTGGCCAAAAAATATCAGATTGAATTGGGTAAAATTGCCGAACAGGTTCATGAACAAAAAAGTTTTAACTCCATCCGGTTACTGGGTGAAGTTTTGAATACCTTGCAAGTTGGGCTCGGCGGAAAAGTGGCTTGGGCCATCCTGGATCAACAACGATTGAACAAATTTCCGGTGGAGAATGAGGAAACTGAGAGTTATGTCAATTACGCCCGTTCCATTGAAGGGGTCGAGGTGGGGATCTTATTTAAGGAACTGCAACCAAATGAGATCAAACTAAGCTGGCGCTCCACCTCCGCAGTAGACGTCAGCAAACTGGCGGCCCATTTTGGCGGCGGCGGCCATGCCCGGGCGGCCGGTTGCAATTTAAACGGTCCGTTGGAGCGGGTTGTTAATGAAGTTTTGGATTATGTAGCCGGATATTATGGTTTCCATGTGGCACGGAATTCTAATTCTTAATAAAGAACGGGGATTGACTTCACACCAGGCTGTGGCCGGCTTGCGCCGCATTCTCCAACAAGCAGAGGTAGGCCACACCGGGACGTTGGATCCGGAAGCGACCGGAGTTTTGGTTGTCGGATTGGGTCAAGCCACTCGTTCTTTTCCTTTTTTAAACGAAAACAATAAAATCTACCGGGCCGAAATTATTCTCGGCCAGGCCACCGATACCCAGGACGCCAGCGGAACCGTTATTAAAGAAACCCCTGGGTTTTCAGTAAGTTTGGCAGACCTCCAACAGGCTATCGGGGGGTTAACCGGCGAGCTTTCCCAAATACCGCCGATGTTTTCCGCCGTTAAAATAAACGGCCGTAAATTATATGATCTGGCCCGGAAAGGCATCACGGTTGACAGAAAACCCCGTCCGGTTACGGTTTTTAGCTGGCGGATACTTGATCCGCGACCCCTGTATAATTTTAAGGACTCCGTCGAGGTGGAGATCTCCTGTTCCAAGGGGACCTATATTCGAACTCTAATCCACGACTTGGGTGCAGCTTTGGGGAGCGGAGCTCATATGGGCGGGTTGGTCCGGCTGCGTTCAGGCGGCTTTTGTTTAGAAGACGCAATCACCATCGCCCAGGTTCGGGAAGAACTGGCTAATGGAACTTTAGGTTCAAGGGTAATACCTTTATCGGTTGCCCTTGCCGGCTTGAAAACCTTGAACATTAACGTTGAGGACTTTGAAAAGGTGAAGCACGGCGGAAAACTCTCCTTCGAGAAATATCCGTTGGAGGCGGCCCCGGGAGATATAGCGAAAGTAGTGGATGATTCCGCCCGGGTCATCGCTATTGCAAGGCTGACGGATGCCGGAACTCATTATTATTGGCAGCCGGCAAAGGTGTTTAATTATTAGAGTTTAAGGTTGCGCATGGGGTAGTCATGAGAATCTGGAATTCGCTGGGACAAGCTAATAACGAAATAGCGGCTTTGAATACTGGCACTGCTTTAACCATAGGCAATTTTGACGGGGTGCACCGCGGGCATCAGGCGATCATCCGGCGGGTGGCGGAGCTGGCTCAAAAATTCGGAAGCCTGCCGGTTGTAGTGACTTTTTTGAACCATACCCAAGAGCTGTTCGGTCAAGCGCCTCCCTTAATTAACCAGCCCATTGTCAGGCAAAAACTCCTAGCTGAATATGGTTTGGCTGCTATATTGGAAGTGGAATTCAGCCATCAATTCGCTTTGTTAAGCCCGGAGGCTTTCTTCGACGATTGGCTGGTAAAAGGGCTCAAGGCGGCGGCGATTGTTGTGGGACATGATTTCCGCTTCGGCGCTGGAGGAAAAGGCGACTACCAGTTGTTGCGGAAGCTGACTAAAACAGCTGAAATCTATAGCGAGCAGTTCCCACCGGTTGTAGAGGGTGGCGAGGTTATCTCAAGTTCCCGAATTAGGCGGTTGCTTTTGGATGGAAGCCTGGAAGCGGCCAACCGGATGCTGGGGTACCCCTTCACC
>JBLNCU010000042.1:0-3273 GCA_050260935.1 Bacillota bacterium | reverse complement strand
AAGGGCGCCGCCCGGACAGAAATCGTTTTGGACGTCGATCACCAACAATACTGGTTTCATCGGAACCACCTCTGTTTTAATGTAATGTGTTGATTTCCGGGTAAGTAAATTATATTTGGGTATATGAATTCTGTGTTCAGTTTATTAGATCCTGCAACTTTTGAAAAATTATTAGCCATTGTTAACTTTGGTAAAATACAAGTTAAACCCATTGGCTATCTCTCACGTGGCGTAGAGTTTATCGAAAAAGTCCCACCGGACCTTTTAAACGAAGTATTAGTGAAGGTAAACGCTTGCTTTTAATTTATTCTTTTTCCCTAGGAAGTTAACAATTCGTAAATGGTCTTGCCAAAGGCAATTTTAGGTGGTATATTTTATTCGTGAAAAATGTTACAAGCTTAGACACATCTAGAAGTGTTATTTTTTTGTAATAGTTTGTAACAAATTTCACGAATTTCTTCTAATAATTTGTGAAAAAAATCACAAAAGGAGGAAACGCCGGTGCATTCAATAGCGGTTTGTGTGGGAAGTTCCTGCCATTTAAAAGGCGCTTACGATGTCCTCAATTGTTTTAAACGGTTGATTACCGAGAAGTCCTTGGAGAGTCAGGTGGAACTAAAAGCCTGTTTTTGTTTGGGAAAGTGCCGGGACGGAGTGAGCGTGTTATTCGACGGCCAACTGGTTACCGGCGTTACCCGTGACACGGCGGCGGATTTTTTTGGCGAATATATATCGCCGGCCGAGGGGGATCTTCCGGCGGCGGATCGTTAAAACCTTTAATCCCGGTCGGGTTTAGGGATGAACTAAGTTCTTAGGAGGGGGAAAATGGGACTGATATCAACCGTGCAAGCGAGTTGCCGGGATTGTTACAAATGTGTCCGCAGTTGCCCAGTAAAAGCGATCAGAGTCATCAAGGGCCACGCCGAAGTGGTTGAGAACAGGTGCATCGCCGACGGCCGTTGTGTCAAAATCTGCCCGCAGAACGCTAAAAGGGTAACCAGCAGTATAGATACGGCGCAGGGTTTTTTACACTCTGGCGCCAAGACCGCCGTAAGCCTGGCGCCCTCCTTTACCGGGGCTTTTCCGCTCCGGTCACCAGGGCAACTGGTTACCGCGCTTAAGCGGCTAGGCTTTGATTATGTGGGTGAGACCGCCGAAGGCGCGGCTATAGTCGCCGCAGAACACCGGAAACTGGTTTTTCAGAGTAACACTCCGGTGATTACCAGTTGCTGCCCGGCCATAGTCAATCTGCTGGAGATTTACTACCCGCAACTGGTGCCTTTTTTGGCGCCGGTTATTTCACCGATGGAAGCCCACGGCAAGCTGTTGAAAAGCCGGTATGGCCCGGAAGTTAAGGTGGTTTTTATCGGGCCGTGTATTGCTAAAAAGGGCGAGCGTATGGGAGGACAAGAGAACCGGAGCGTCGACGCGGTTTTAACTTTTCAAGAGTTAGGGCAGTTATTGGAGGAGAATGGTATTGTTCCCGATGATTGCGATGAAACTTTATTCGACTCGCCCGGTCCCCATAGTTCCCGGACTTTTCCCTTGCCGGGCGGACTGGCGAAATCGGCTGCTTTGAGTACTGATCTGCTGGCTAAAGAGATTATCACCATCGATGGCCTGGATGAGGTGATCGATTTCCTTAATCAATTTGACAAAGTCCGACATGGGTTGCGCCTGATCGAGCTATTGGCTTGCAATGGCGGCTGCGTATCGGGTCCGGGGATTACCGGGGAAACCACCCAATTCAGCCGGAGAAACAGTGTAATCACTTATACTGAAAATTCCAGGGATTTAGCGAGGATCGATTTAAATGCCGCTGCGGAGGAGCCCGGCGTTCTGAATTTGGCCAGCCCCTTTTTCGCCCGGGATATCGCGATGGAAAAACCATCGGAAGCCGTTATCAAGGAGATTTTGGCCCGCACCGGCAAGTTGAAGCCGGAGGATGAATTAAACTGCGGTGCTTGTGGGTACAACTCCTGCCGGGACAAAGCGGCGGCGGTGGCCGCCGGTATGGCCGAAGTGGATATGTGCATCCCCTACATGCGGGAGCGGGCGGAATCCAAGGCCAATCTGATCTGCCAAATGACCCCGAATGCCATTGTGGTAACTGACAGCAATCTACGCATCCTGGAACTCAATCCGGCGGCGGAAAGAAAGTTTTCCCTCCACCGGAACCGGTCTGTGGGGAGCCGGCTCTTAACGGTGATGGATCCCAAATATTTTGAAGAGGCGCTGACCACCAAGAAGCTAGTCACCGGTGAAGTGACATTTCCCAACTACGACCTCATCGCCTGGCAAGCCATTTTTTATGTGGAAAAGGATGATGTTTTAATCGGGATCTTCGCCGACATCACCCAGGAGCAAAAACAGCGGGAGAAGCTCTCCCGGGTCACCGACGAAACTCTGGAAAAGGCCCAGGAAGTTATTGATAAACAAATGAAGGTGGCCCAGGAGATTGCCGGACTTTTGGGGGAGACCACCGCCGAGACCAAGGTACAGTTGACCAAGTTGATGAATCTGATTAAAGGCGATGAGAGAAAGGGGTATTAATGTGTTTATCGACACCGGCTGGTCGAGCCTGCCCAAATTCGGCGAGGAACTATGCGGGGATAATGTGGAGATTGTCAAAACGGTCGACGCGGTGGTGGCCGTTTTAGCGGACGGCCTCGGCAGCGGGGTTAAAGCCAATATCCTCTCAAAGATGACAGCGAAAATTATCGCTACCATGCTTGAAAAAGGGGCCGCCTTGGAGGAAGTGGTGGAGACAGTCGGAAACACCTTGCCCGTTTGCCAGAAAAGGCTGCTGGCCTATTCCACCTTCACCATCGTCCGGGTCCGGGAAAATGGGGAGACTTACGTGGTGGAGTTTGACAACCCGCCGACCTTTTACATCCATGGGGGGCGGGTCGCCAATCTCAGTTTCCGGGAGAAGGAGATCTTCGGGAAAAGAATTAAAGAAACCAGTTTTACCGCTGCGCCCGGGGATATCCTGGTAGTGGTCTCAGACGGAATCATCCATGCCGGAATCGGGGGTGTTCTCAACCTGGGCTGGCAGTGGGGGAATGTGGCTGAGTACTTGCAACGAATGGTGAAGCCGGTAATCAGCGCCCAAGGATTCTCCCAATGGCTGCTCGCCGTCTGTAAACAACTGTATGCCGAAAGACCGGGCGATGATGCCACCGTTATGACATTACAGCTCCGGAATCCACGGACTGTTTCGTTGGCGGTGGGTCCCCCTAGTTCCAAAGCTGATGATGAAAGGCTGATCCA
>JBLNCU010000041.1:0-22160 GCA_050260935.1 Bacillota bacterium | reverse complement strand
GCCAGGGTCAAATATGCTTTTGATCATCAAAAAATCCGGATCGAGGAGATTTGTGTTCCGGAAAAAACAATCCATATTGAGTCGAAAGTCATGGAGGAGGCTGAAGCACAGGAAGAACCGGTTATGGTCGGTGATGATAATGAAAATGAAACTGAAGATTCGACCGAAGAACCGGTCCGGAAACTGTCAAAAAAAGAAAAGGCCGAATATTTAAGACAAACCGTTGATACTGTCGGTCAGGCCGGCAAATTGGGGGAACAAATTCAAAAGGTGATTTCGGTCGGCATGTTATCGGAAGGATGGGACGCCAAAACCGTGACCCATATCATGGGTTTACGGGCGTTTTCCAGCCAGCTCTTATGCGAGCAGGTGGTGGGCAGGGGCTTAAGACGCACCTCTTATGAGATCGATCCGGCGACCGGTTTGTTTCAACCCGAATATGTCAATATCTTCGGTGTCCCTTTTACCTTTTTGCCTCACGAAAGCGTTGACGGCCCGCCGCCGCCACCCCCGCCTCCAAAGACCAGGATCGAACCGGCGGCGGAAAAGAAACAATATGAAATCAGCTGGCCCAATATTATCCGGATCGAACATCAATACCGGCCGCTTCTAAAATTGGATCTCGAAAAAGTAAAACCTCTGGAGTTAAATGCCGCCGAAACGGCAACCTTGGCGGAGTTGGCTCCGGTAGTGGACGGCAAACCGGACGTCACCAAAATAGCCACTATTGATCTGGAGGATTTGGGCAGAAAATTCCGCCGTCAAAAGATTATCTTTGAAACCGCCGGGGATATTTTCGATCAAATGAAACCGGCCTGGAAAGGAAATAAGGAATACCTCCTGGCCCAACTGTTCAGGATTGTCGAAGGATTTCTGGATTCAGACAAGATCAAGATTTCTCAATCTTTGTTTGCCCGGGATGAACTCAGGCGCAATGTTTTAATCACTTTAAACATGACCAAAGTGGTGCAACATATCTGGGAAGCGATCCGCTATGAGAATACCGAGTCGATTGCCCCCATTTTCGACAGCGGTCACCCCATCAGAAGCACAGGTGATATGAGAACCTGGTACACCGGAAAACCATGCGAATATACGAAAAAATCGCATATTAACTTTTGTGTTTATGACAGCGCCTGGGAAGCAAGCGAAGCGTTTGAGCTGGATCAAAACCCGGATGTGGAGGCCTGGGTAAAAAACGACCATCTGGGGTTTGAGATTTTATATATCTTTAAAGGCGTCGTGCGCAAGTACCGGCCTGATTTTATTGTAAAGTTAAAAAACGGCGGGTTCTTGGTCCTGGAAACCAAAGGTCAGGATACTCAACAGGACAGGACTAAAAGAGAGTTTCTGGATGAGTGGGTCAAAGCCGTTAATCAACATGGAGGGTTTGGGAAGTGGCAATGGGCGGTTTCATACAGTCCCGGCGACATTAAGGAAATAATAGTTGACTTGAGTTAAAATTGGGAAGAAAGAGTGAGCTCCTTATCCAATCGTAAACAGACCGGAATATGACTATTCACAAACGGGTGTACCGCATATCAACCACATCCTACCTGTCCGGACGGTCCTGGGAGGATATCTTGATTAAACTGCTGTTCTGACGCCCGTTACCGGATTTACATCGATATCAAGGATACGAAAAGCAAAAATAAAACCGCCAAGTTACAGGATGTTCTCTGTGCCGAACCGGGAGGCTCAGCTCCCGTCAGCTTGATAATATTGTATATTCCGGCGCAAACTGGGTAGTGATTCCGGGTGAAGTGGACACCGAATACCATTGCCCCCGCTGCGGAACGCTCTAAAACCCCTCCCCGAAAAAGCCATTATCAAACAGCCTTGCCCCGAATACGGCGCGAAGGGGTTGAGGGTGAGTGAGGAATTGTATTGGGATTGAAGCTAATCTAATCCTTTCTTTCCTTTCTACCTCTAAGACCTTATTGAACACCATATTTCTTTATGATATAAAGCTAAAGCTTTAATACCGGTTTTAGCCGGTAAGGTCTTTGCCAGCCATGAGTTTTAACTCGTGGCGGACCCGAAATTAAACCCGCTAGCCCAATTCATGGTGGTTTGTGGGGAATCTATTTGTTTTTTTAGCCCACTGATTGAATGCCGACAGGGGACGTCACCCACTACCCACACCCCCTAGGGCCAAAGGGTGTGACTCCGGCGTCGAGGTTCCGAAGTAGAAAAAGGTAGTTTGGAAGTAGTAAAAAGTAGTTCCGGACTCCGGCGTCGGGGTTCCGAAGTAGAAAAAGGTAGTTCGGAAGTAGTAAAAAGTAGTTCCGGACTCCGGCGTCGGGGTTCCGAAGTAGAAAAAGGTAGTTCGGAAGTAGTAAAAAGTGGTTCCGGACTCCGGCGTCGAGGTTCCGAAGTAGAAAAAAATAGTCCGGAAGTATAAAAAGGTAGTTCCGGACTCCGGTGTCGAGGTTCCAATATCTCGACCCCAAAATAAAACCCTTCCCCGCGTTTTCGCATTCGCAGGGAAGGGCGGCAAGAAACTATTAGAAAAAGGACTTAGGCGGTTTCCCTATCTTCCTTCTTTGGTCTCCCCGGGAAACGGGCCGCGAGATCGTTATAGATCGTCTCGGCCTTTTGAATCTTGGAGCGCGTTGCATTCCGGGCCGAACTGTAGAATATCAGCGCCCCCGAATAAGCTTCACTTCCCGATAAAGTCATGGTATCCCAGAGAGATTGGGTGACCTGCGACAACGGCTGATACAAGGAACGAAGCAGTTGAACTGCCTCTACATCCGTGGTTAACTCCTTCACATCCAAAAATGGCGGCACCAGATCAGGGTTTTGCTTGCAGTATTCCAGCGTTTTCTGGACAAAGCTGACCGTTTTGTCGCCCATCTTTGGAACCTCCTGCCGTTCCTCCGGGGAAAGGGCCTTTAAGTACGGCATCAATTTACTGTGGAGTGTGTTGATACACGCTTTGATTTCAGCTAGATCCTCTGCGGGAATATTAAACGAGACCAGATTGGATTGGGACATGTTTTTCACTCCTTTTCCGAATTTTGAAAGCAGATCAAATATTCGCGACTATTTTTTATTATCCTGCAAAGAAGAAAAAATTTTGGAAACAAAGTAAATAATAGTGAGCAAATGTCAGGTTTAGCCTTTTTTTGCTCGGTATAAATTACTAAAGATATCTTTGAACACCATATTTCTTAAGAAGAAAGGCCTTAATACCGGTTTTAACCGGTAAGGTCTTTATTAGCTATGGGTTTTAACCCGTAGCGGACCGAAAACAGAGACCGGCGAGAAAGCAAGTTGAAGGGTTGGTCCAGTGAGGGCTCCGGGGAAGATGGCGAAGTTTAATTGTCCGAACCAGGATTAGTCGAGGTTAAAGGATTAGCTTGATTAAGGCGGGACGGAATCTTTAAAACTTACAGAAACGGCATTCAAATCATGGAAATCCGATAATCCAAAAAATCCTGGTTCCGACTGGGTTTTGCCTATTATAAGATTTACAAGAGCTTAAGTTCATTTTAGACCGTCACCAGGAACGGGACCGCCGTTTTCCAGGTATCGCTCCGGAAACCAAGCCGCAAGGCTTCCAGTGCCAGGGCCTCAGCGGGCGGAATGTTTCCCAGGTTAACGTTGGGGCCGAAATCATTGATTAACCTGGCTTGCTGGCTCTTTAGCGGAGCTTCCCAGATTATCTTCTCCGGCGGCAGTTCCCCACTGAGTTTCGCTAATTTTTCATTGATTACCTTCCCTTGAGAATCATAAATCCCGATTCCCTGCCCTGATTCCCGGGCCTCCACAATTACCCAGACAACGCCGGCGTTAAGATCAGCGTTGCCGGTCGCGATTAACCGCTCATCATCCGGCTGTTCTTGAGGATTCTTCTTCCCAATCTCGGTGATAACATTTAAACCGGCGGAGATGGCGGCTCGGATAGCGTTTTTTCTAGCGGAGGCCGGGATCTCCAGCGAACCGTCCGAGATCTCCACCCATTGAAAGCCTAGATTTACTAATTTTTCAAAGTATTTCTCGGTTTTACCCTGCCACCAGGCGATTTCAAAAAAGGTTCCTCCGGGATAGAGACACACATTGTCGGTTTCAGCCAGACGTATTTTGTCTTGGAGGGTGCTTGTATTGTAAAATGCTACGGTTCCAAAGGTCAGTTTGATGAAATCAATGTAGGCAGCGGACATGGTTAACAGTTCCCGGGTTTCGTTAACCGACAAACCTTTATCAATTAACATGGTTATTCCGTTCCGGCGCGGTCTAGGGATTCTTCCCTTTAAAGGCGGTTCCAAAATTCCTTTCCATAACTCATCCATCACCATCACTCCTACCATAATTATGCTTTTGGTCTATATTATGTCGCCGTTAGCCACGGAGGCACAGAGAATGAGAATGTTTACGGCTGGGGGGGAATAAAAATGAAGAGGGAGTGAAAGGGATGTTTCAGGATAATCTGGTATTAATTATTATTCTGGCGCTGGGATTGGCTTTCAACAATAATTTAGTGGCGGCCAGCGCTGGGAGTCTGCTGGTTGTCAAGTTCATTAAAATGAACTCCCTATTGTGGCTATTGGAACGCCGGGCGGTGGATCTCGGTTTGTTGTTTTTATTGGTGGCGGTATTGACGCCGTTTTCCTTAGATAAAGTCGGGGTTAAAGATATTTGGAAAACCTTTCAAAGTGTTCCGGGGATTATTTCCATTATTGGAGGAATTACCGCCACCTACCTATGCGGCCAGGGCCTGGTTTTACTGCAGGTAAGGCCGGAGATAGTGGTTGGTTTGGTAGTGGGGACGGTAATCGGAGTCTCCCTGTTAAAGGGTATTCCGGTCGGACCACTAGCCGCCGCCGGTTTCACCGCCATTATTTTAAATTTGTTGGGGTTGGGGAAGAAGTAAAAGCAATTTGAGGGGAGAGTATATGGAACAGGTTACCCTAAACAGTATGGCAATTATCAGAGTTGTTTCCGGGCTGTTGGAGATTATTGTGGCCTTTATTTTTCTAAAAGGAGGGCGGGTAGAGACCGCCCTCCGGATGAATGCCTTTCTTGGGCTGGTTGGGCCGCTGGTTTTTTTGCTGGTCAGTGTTTTAGGGATAGTAGCGATTGCCGTAAAATTATCCTGGCCGAAAATCATTATGATCAGCCTGGGGGTTATTCTGGTTATGATCGGGACCAAAAGTTAAAACTGGAGAATCCAATTGAGAAATATTTGATTGTAAACATTATCCGGGAAATATTTTAGGTCAAAGCCAATCTGTATTTGGTTTACAGGAGAAAAGTTTTTCACCAGATCACTCCGGAGCCGGTAATTTAAATCAGGTTGATTGTAGTTCTCAACCGGAGTCAGGAAGATAAGACGGTTCTCCAAACTGTAACCTTTTTTTAAGGGTGTTTGCAGGTAAATCTCAAGACCCTGCGAGTTTGGAATGAACCATTCCCGGTCATCACCCGAGGAATGGGCCAAAGAAGAATACGACGGCATGAATTGCGGGCCGAAGTAACCTGCCTTAAGTTGCAGGAAATTGTTGTTAGCCAATACTTTGGCGTAACTAATCAGAAAACCCGGGGTCCAGTCCACTTTGTAATCCGGGTACTGGCTGGAGTCGAAGGAATATTCCCCAAGTTCAGCTGCGATTTTACTGGTTTTGGTGCTGGACGACCAATCGATACTGGCGGCCTTTTCGCCGGTAATCCCGTTAGGCACCAGGTTTAGGCCGAACATGGTATTTTGATCGGACCAGCCGACCCTAGCCGAAAAATAATCCTCAGTGGCTTCGATTTCGTTTGTTCCCGGTTTATATTGCGTATTGACCCGCGAATAGACTCCGATTACATGATAATTATGAAAAGCCTTCTGGATGGCCACCCCTTCAACCGGATTGGCGTAAAAGTCCGAAATTAAGCCTATGGGGCCTAATGAAAAACGAAAACGGCCTAAATAATTGTAACTGTCCGGATAGGTCAGGCGTAGAAAGGCTTCATCAACTTGAAAAGGAGTGGTTAACGGAACGTTGCTCGAGCCGGCGCTTAGATAATTCAACCCCCAACCGCCTTCTTGAGAAACCTTTAATGATACTTGCAAGTTGGGATCGATATTGGCATCAAAAAACAGCCCTAATTGCTGATTAAAGCCGGGCGGAGTGGGAGCATCCTGGTCTTTGCTCAGGGTTGAGGTAGTGTCCAATTCAAAACTGCCGCCAATTTGAAAACGGCCCCAGGTCGATTCCAAATTGGAAAAACGGTTTGTCAGTTCATTTAACTTACGGTCAGTGGTTGATTGGTTGGACACAGCCCCGAAAGTTTGAGTGGCTAGAGCGATTAACAGACCGCAACAACAGAAAATGGTAGCTGCTCTTTTCATACTTACCTCCATTGATAGTTTATGGGTAACGGTATGGGGAGCTGTTAAAAGGCCGGGCGGTAAATAAGGCATCGCCGGTTTATAGGGCCCCGCCCGATTCTTTTGAAGACGTTTTAAAAAACGTTTCTATTTCGGCGTTAATTTCGGTTTTGAAAGATAAAATACCTGCTAAAACCGGATATAAAAATATGTTAGGAATGGTAAAAAAAGAAAGCCGATATAAATCGGCTTACTGTTTCTTTTAGCGCACTACATTTCCCTTCACTTGGGTCAGTTTCGGGTCAAGCAGCGGAGTTGCCAGTATTTCCATGAACCGGCGGATAAATAGGGAAAACTTTTCTGCTTTCGCTGGTTTAATTACTTTTAAACTTTACTTGAGCTACTATAATCTATGTAATAAGTTTTAAAAAGGTGAAAGGTTAGGGGTAGTCCCTAACCTTCCCGGGACAACAGCTCTTCGGCTTTTTGAATGAGCCCCCGAACAATCAGCCCGGCCTCGCGGGTGGTGATATTACCGTAGTCGTAGTGACCGTTTTCCACCTGAATGCGATCGGCAAAACCCAGTTCTTGCGCTATCTCGTATTTAACCCGGTCGGAAACGATACTGCCGCGACCTCCCAAAGATTCACCCCCCTTGGGAGCGGACGCTCTTCTTACACCGGAAACCGGCATTTTCAAAACAGCGGCTCCCATTTTATTATTTACCGGCGGGCGCTGAAAAAAGCAGGAAATAAGAAGCAGCAGTTAAGGTAGGATTTTAGCGGCTCTTGAGGCCAATAGCCATCGCCTGAAAAACATTGAAGAAATTCGGCATAAATGGAGAAAATAACTTAATAAAAAATTCCAACCAAGGATGCTCCAATATGGATAATTCCAATGGCAAATAGCGAGCAGATAATAAATGACTTTTACTTGAAATGTGTTATAATTGATGGGTATAAAAATTGAGGGGAGCGCAATTAAGTTATGAAACATCTCCATTTTGTGGGGATTGGCGGGGCTAGATTGAGCGGGTTGGCCAAACTATATCTGGATCGCGGCTATCTTATTTCCGGCTCGGACTGGCAGGAATCCAAAGTAACCCGAAATTTAGCCCAAAGGAATATTAAAATTTACCATGGACATAATCCAGCCAACATTCAGGGAGCAGATCAGGTAGTTTATACCAATGCGGTGGGAACGGAAAACCCGGAGGTATTGGAGGCCAGGCGTTTGGGGATCCCGGTTATCGAAGGGGCCGAGCTTCTAGGGAAATTAATGTCGGAGGTGGGCAAAGGAATAGCGATTGCCGGAACCCACGGTAAAACTACCACTTCCGCTATGACCTCGTTAATCCTGACCGAGGGAGGAATCGACCCCACGGTGCTAATAGGGGGCGAAGTGGTTCCCTTTCAAGGCAACCATCGCTCGGGGAAATCGGAATACATGGTGGTTGAGGCCTGCGAGTTTAAAAGATCCTTTTTGAAACTTCGCCCGTATATAGAGTTAATTACCAATATCGATTGGGATCACCCCGATTGTTTTCCAACAATTTCAGATGTGATTAGAACCTTTGAGGATTTTGTGGATTTACTCCCGGCTGACGGGGTTTTGTTCGTTTGGGGCGATGATCCCAATGCTTATCAACTGAGAAATAGATTTTCCGGCAGATTTATTTCCTTTGGTTATCAGGAGCATTTTGATTGGCAACTTCAGGATATTAAGCCGATCCCGCCTTTAGGCATTGGAGCCCGGCTTATCTATAAAGGCAAAGCGCAAGGAGAATTGGCGTTGCGGGTCCCTGGCCGGCATAACCTGCAAAACGCCTTAGGGGCGATTGCGGTGGCCTTAGAGGTTGGTGTGAACCTCGGTTCGGCCTTAAAAACCTTGGCCGAGTTTTCGGGAGTCCAGCGAAGATTTGAAATCAAAGGCTCCTATAAAGGAGCGTTAATCGTTGACGATTACGCGCATCACCCGGGGGCAATCCGGACTACGCTGGCCGCTGCCCGCCAGTTTTTTAAAGGTCGTATCTGGTGTGTATTCCAACCCCATTTATTTAGCCGCACCAAATTTTTATTGCCGGAATTCGCCCAATCATTCGGTAATGCCGATATTTTGGTTTTAGCCGATATCTATCCCGCCCGTGAAGTAGATCCCGGGGATATTTCCAGTCAGGATTTGGCCACGGCAGCCGCAGGCCGCCACCAGGATGTTCGTTATCTGGGCGGTTTTGAGCGGATCTGCGAACACCTGCGCCGGAACATTCTTCCCGGAGATCTAATTATTACTATGGGAGCGGGGGATATTTGGAAAGTAGCTGAAAGACTGGTTCTTGAAGAGCCGAAAGATGCCAAATTGGAGATCGGTTCTTAAGAATCCCCAAAACTAGCGCTTAAAGATAAAACAGGAAGTAAGAAAGGGATGTTTTTTCGCCCCGGTTTTTTACTTTTATATTTGAATAATTAACATGCCATTTTCGGCGGCGAAGTCGTAACGCCGGTCCTCAATGGGAATTTGAAAACGGTTTAAAAATTTTTTAGCCACTATCATTTTGGTAGTTCGGCCTTGAATTTTAAAACAATCCGCAGTGGGTTCATTTAAAGGTAGAATGCCTATTTTGCGGGTTTCCGGATCGAAATATAATTCCACATATTCGGCGTTTTGAAAATGTTTTTCAACCACCGGTTTGTAAAAAGCGAACCGGCCCTTCCGGTTGATTCCAATGGTCTTTGCGGAAATTCCCTTCTTGGATTTTTCTTTTTGATATTTTATAAAACTCAAGGAAGATCCCTCCTCATTTTTTTGAATTTAATTATTCTCGTTAAATCCAATTAATCCTTCATAAATATCAAAATAACTTTTATTTTTAAAAAATGAGGAGAATCGACATTGCCTTCCTGCTAAACTAGATAATATGTCGAAAAACAAGACTGTCCAAATTTCTAAGTGATTTTAGCCGTCATGTCTTATTAGCACTGTTTATTGAACTTAACCTAATTCTGTTGCATAATCCAATATTTTGATAAAATCTCACATTTTAGCGAAAAATAACGGAATTTGCCGATTCAATATCAGAATACCGCTCCGGGGCAAGCGCGCCTTAGAATAAGCCGGGAACGCTTGAATCAAAAAGCGGAGTATTTTTTGGAATTAAATGCGGAAGCGCTAGACCCCAAAATATTCTTTAAAGACTATTCAGCTTTTTAACCAACCGGAGAAATTTCCGTTTATTCTTCTCATCAAGGGCTTGGTCGATTTGGCGCATTAGCTCAGCCCTTTCCATTTCCAGTTTAAATGTTTCATTCCATAGGGAGAGTTCAAAATCGATCAGGATCTGCTGAGCCCGGTTGGAGTCCAGGGAAATAGGGTCCTCTTCCAAGACTGCTTGATGAGGTTCACAATTGGCTCGATCGGGGAAGTATAAGGTTAAATAGATGGGGGATTCTTCCAAGAGTTGTAAACGCGATAAAATCATCATACTGTCGGTAACGGTGCTGTCGAAGGTTTTTAATAAAAAAGGAGGCATACCTGAACCTTCGGTGGAGATTACTAATAAAGGACGAAGATAAGAACCATCCAGTACAATATGGACCTGGGATAAGAGGGCTTCGTTCTCCGCAAGCTGTAACAAAATTTGTTTGGAACCAGCTGATTGGAGTTGGTAGTTTTCAACAAACCAGAATAAAAAATTTTTTTTAGCCCAGTTACTAACAATTTTCCGGTTCATGGCGTCCTCATTTTTTATGAAATTTCTCTATCATATTATTCGGCAAAAAAGCTCCTAATGCAAAGTAAGATTTACTTTAATTCACGACTGTATTTTTATTTTATGTTCAAATAATTAAATAGAGTGCCCTCATAAAGTCATTTTTTAATTCGCTTTGCGATATTGACCTCCTGCCAAATGGGGACAAGTAATAATTGGAATTTTCTGAGCCTGAGGCATTGATGAATAGGCATTCCGGGCCGGAAATTAATGACCCGGGGCGGTCCGGGGGTTAAGGTCGGTTATGAGCTTGAATAAGCTATAAAATAAAAGATAAGGATGTGATGTCGGTGAAAGATCCGCGGTTGGAGAAGATGGCCTCCGGTTTGATCAACTATTCGGTAAAGTTGCAAAAAGGCCAAAAATTACTGGTGGAAGTGATTGATTCCGGGATTCCCCTGGCTTTGGCTGTGGTCAAAGAAGCCTATAGGGTGGGCGGGGTGCCTTATACAATGGTCCGGAATAAACAGCTTGAACGTCAATTCATGCTGGGAGCCGGTAAAGAACAGCTTGAGAAATTGGCCGAATACGAATTGGCGCAAATGAAAGAGATGGACGCCTATATAGGAATCCGGGCGGCTGAGAATGCCAATGAAAACGCCGATGTCCCCGGGGAGCAACAACAGTTGTATATGAAACATTATTCCCGCCCGGTGACGGATCAAAGAGTCAATCATACCAAATGGTGCGTAATGAGGTATCCGACTCCCTCGATGGCTCAAGCGGCCGGTATGAGCACGGAGGCCTTCGAGGACTTTTACTTTAATGTTTGCACCCTGGATTACAGCAAGATGCGCCAGGCGATGGAGCCTTTGAAACAATTGATGGAAAGAACCGATCAGGTCCGCCTGACAGGCCGGGATACTGATATAACCTTTTCCATCAAAGGCTTACCGGCCATTCCCTGCGCCGGGGAGATGAACATTCCCGATGGGGAGATTTTCACCGCTCCGGTTAAAAATACGGTCAAGGGGATAATTACTTACAACACTCCTGCGGTTTACCAAGGGGTCACCTATGAGCAAATTCAACTCCGGTTCGAGGCCGGGAAAATTGTCGAGACTAAAGGGAGCGATCCTGCCAGGTTACAACAGATCTTCGCCACTGATGAAGGTTCCAGTTACGTAGGAGAATTTTCTCTCGGGGTTAATCCTTATATACTCAAACCGATGAAAGACACTCTTTTTGATGAAAAAATCTGCGGCAGTATCCATTTCACCCCGGGCCAGGCTTATCGGGAATGTGATAACGGCAACCGGTCGGCCATTCACTGGGATTTAGTCTTTATTCAACAGCCCGAATACGGCGGCGGGGAGATTTACTTCGACGGCCGGTTAATCCGGAAAGACGGCCGGTTTGTTTTACCGGAGTTGCAGCAGTTAAACCCGGAGCATTTAATTTAATGGAGAACGGGAAAAGGGCGGCCCCAAAAGCCGCCTTTTTCGATAAAACGATATTCCGAAAAGGAAAATACTCACTTTTGAAGAAAAATGATATAATCAGATGATCAGTGTTATACCTTTACATTAAAACTTAAATTGCCAACCGCCGGGGGCAAAAAGCGAGGTTTTCCAATGGCTGTTATTAAAACTGCTAAATTTCGTTTTCCAAAGAGTCTATACTTTATTATTCTTTTTAAAAGCGCTTTCCTGCGAAGCTGGTGGATTGTAGCGCTGCTGTTTTCAATGGCTGTCTACCAAGGGGTAAAAGGCCTAAATTCGACAGCGTTTCTCCTTGGAATGCTGCCTTTAATTTTCTTGCTCTATCTTGGCGGCCGTTGCTGGATCCATGCCAGTTCCAAGCGTAATGCCCTTTTTTATAAAGAGCGTTCCTTTGAAATCGATGAGGAATTTTTAACCAGTAAATTCGAGGATGGAACTGTTAATAAAATAAGGATCGACAGTGTTGCCCGGGTCATTAAAAAAGGCGGATATTACCGTTTGTTTTTAAATAAAAAGCAGTTTATTTACATTCCCTTAAATGCTTTCCGCACCAGCGGGGATATCAACCGTTTCGACTCGATATTAAAAGCCAGAAAATATATGAAACCCGGTTTGCCGGCTCAAAAATAGAAAAAGGCCCCGAAGCGGCGGCGCTTTTCCTTTTTTATCATAACGGCTATTTTTTCTTAGGCGGTTTTTTGGTCTCTTTTTTAATCGATTTTTCTTTCGACATTTCGTTACCCCCCTTTCTATTATTTAAAATTTTACATTTTTCCGTTTTTTCCTGCCGGTTAACTCTCCCGGAGAAAATAATAATCCCGTTTTACAAAAAGATGAAAGTATACGGAATAGTATAAAACTAATCCTGCTTTTGGCAGGATTTTTTGGTAAATAAGTGGAATTTTTTAATTTTAGGAATCATTTTTCAGGTGTTATTACTTAAATTAATTACCATGGAAAATTCGGTTCCGGCTTTTTCGGCTTCGGAATATATGGCTCGCAATCCTTTCCAGATTTCATCGGGTTGCTCACTATAGAGATAAGTGCTTTGATTCCCGATTTCATGTTTGACCCCGGTTTTTTTAAGCGCGTCTAAGGCTTGATTCACAATTAAATCCGAATTTAGGGTTTCCAGTGGGAATAATGATACTTCACAGGATAGCAAGGTGATTTCCCCCCTTTCTTAATGATAGATTTCCAAATAAAAGGCCTGGAGTTTCCAGGTAATTTGTGGAATAAACGGAGATCTTAACGGCGACAGGAGGTACAACAAAGAATGCGGTTGATTGCGGTCGATCAACTACAGCCGGGGATGAAACTATCCAGGGCGATTTTCCGGGAAGAGGACGGCGGAGTCTTGCTCAGGCCAAGTATTGAATTAAAACCTTCCTACATAGCCAGAATTAAAGAACTAAAATACAGTCAGGTTTATATTAGCGACCCCCGTCTGCCGGAAAACGAGGTCATTACCGATTCGATCGCTGAGGAAACCAGGTTTAAGGCCAGGGGGCTTTTGAAAAAAACCGCCGATCATTTATTAAAAGAAGAGGCTGTTCCAACCAGCAAGTTGAAGAACATAGTCAAGGAACTGGTGGATCAAGTTTTTATGGATATTAATGTCATTTATAACATGGTCGATATCCGTTCTTACGAAAATTATCTTTATTCGCATTCGGTCAATGTTTGTATTTTATCCTTGATGATCGGTTTGGAAATGGGTTTAAACCGGGGCCAAATGGAAAATCTGGGAATGGGAGCGTTGCTTCACGACATCGGCCGCCTCTTTACCGACCCTAGGCCGTTAAATCAATCGGGGCAACTGGTGTCTGAGGATTACGAGCAGGTTAAAAAACATGCCCGTTTGGGTTATGAGGTATTGAAAAAGAAATTTGAGGTCAATTTTCTCTCGGCCCATGTGGCGTTACAGCATCATGAGAGGGAAGACGGCTCGGGTTATCCAAGGGGCTTAACGGGAAAGCGGATTCACCGTTTTGCGAAAATAGTGGCTGTGGCCGACGCTTACGATGCGATGACTTCCCAACAGATTAGAAAGATACCTTCCCATCAGGCTATTCGCGCCATTAAAGAGGATATTGATCTCAAGTACGATCGGACGGTGGTTGAGAGTTTTGAGAAAGTAGCCGCCCCTTATCTTTTGGGGACTATTTTACAACTTACCAACGGCGAAGATGTGTTGGTAAAAAAAGTTACCCGCCGTGAGTGCGAGGTATTGGTGATCAAAGGGCCGCACGAGGGGGTAATTTTTAACCTTTATCAAGACCCCGGATTGGCGGTTACGAAAGTATTAAATTTTGGTTGATATAAGTGAAAACCGGTCGATTTTTCCCGGCGCTTATAAAAAAAGTAGAATACTGGTATAGTATCTTTATAAACTGTTAATAAACGGCGGATTTGAAACTTCCCGGTTTTGTTTTCGTTAGATCTATCAGTGATAGCCATATTACCACTAATTCCAAACAACCCATAATTTTTAAAAGGATTTTGGTAAGCATTGTCCAATTTATTTATGAACCGCAACCGAAGCCAACTTTTGTTGGAGGGGTGTTAATGTGGTTAAAGAAGAGTGTGATGTTTTAATATTGTCCGCCTCCTACGGCGGGGGACATAATCAGGTAGCTAGGGCTTTAACCTTAGCGATTCAACTGCAGGCTCCCGGTATTAAAATTATCACAGTTGATTATTGCGACCTTCTTTTTCCAATAATCAACCGGTTGACCCAATTCGGTTATACCCAAAGCATCAGGCATTTTCCCGTTGGTTATGCTTTGTATTATCAAGCCACCGGTAAAATCTCCCCGGATTCTTTTTGGCAGAGACGGCTAAATCGCATGGGTTATTCGGAACTGACCATGCTGGTAAACAACCTGCGGCCCCGGATTATTATTGCTACCTTCCCATTGCCGGCCGGAGTGTTATCGCAGATGAAAGAGACAGGTCATTTAAATGTGCCGGTGGTAACCGTCATCACCGATATGTGTGTACACAGCCAGTGGATTCATCCGAACACTGATTTATACATAGTTGGCTCACCAGAGGTTGCGGCCGGTTTAATCGAAAGAGGAGTACCGAAAAACGCTGTTTCGGCTACCGGAATTCCTATTTTACCCGAGTTCAACCAGGTTATCGACAGGAATAGCGTTCGAAAAGAGTTCAGTTGTAAACCGGAAGACAGAATAATACTTTTTATGGGCGGGAGCATCGGAATTTTCCGGACCACCAAATTCAACCGCATATTGGAGTATCTTCCCGCCGATGTTAAAGCGATTATTTTGACGGGGTACAACAACGATTTGTATGACAAATTGCGGCCGCTGACTTTTAAATACCAAAACTTCCTGGTGCAGCCTTTTTACCAAAATATGGCCGGCTTGATGGCGATTGCCACCGTATTGGTGACCAAAGCCGGGGGGATTACAATTTCGGAAGCTTTGGCCAAGGGGTTGCCGATGGTTATTTATAAACCTTCGCCGGGCCAGGAGGAGGTTAACGCTAATTATCTATGGAGGCACCGGGCGGCGATTATCGCCAAAACAGAGCACCGTTTACGTACGGCTGTCGGGCGCATGATTAGCGATGAACAATTCCGCCGGCATTTTCAGAAAAACTGCCTAAAAATTGGGAATCCCGGTTCGGCGGAAGCCGCCGCCAAACTGATCTTAAATATGCTCACTCCGGCTACCAGAGGTTTAAATTTATGTCCCAATCAGACAAGGAGAGAAATTCGTGCTTGAAAAGAAGGAAGGTCTCTTTGAACATCCGGTGATAATCACTTTCCTGGCGATTATTGCCTCGATCGAGTTTATCCGGATGTCTTTATTTTTGACTTTTTTACCAAGTTTTTTAACCAGCTTGCATTATAACACGGCCGCGCTTGGTTTAGTCATCTCCGCCAACTTATTTGCCGACAATCTTTCCAAAGGCGCGGTCGGTTGGTTGGTGGATCATAAGGGCCCGTGGCCAGTTTTAATAGCCGGCAGCATCGCCACCTTGCTGGGCTTGTTGTTGATTATGGAGTGGCATACCAATATCTTTTTCCTGATAATCGCGGCGGTTTTAATCGGGGTGGGAGTGGCTCCCACCTGGCCGGCGGCGATTTCCGGTTCCATCCAAACCGTCGGCGAAGAAAAAAGAGCCACCATCATTAGCGTAATCTCAGTTGTTTGGCTGGCTGGCGGCGGTTTAGGCCCAATATTAATGGGTTTCTTAATTGATACCCGTTTGCGGAAGTTTCTGAATACAATCCATCTTCCGGTAGTAAACGCCTACCGGACCGGATTTGCCATTTTAACCATTATCGGTTTAATGGCGGTGGTTGTCAGTATCTTAGGCTGGTTAAGCTGGAATAAGGTTCCCCATATTAAAAATATTACCGCCGCCCAAAATCTCCAGCCAAAGCAGGCTAGGTTTAAAGCTGTAATAATCCGCTTATGGAAAGTTAAAGGCCTGATTCCCGGGATGTTTATTCAAACCCTCTCTTTGGGTATGTTGCTCCCCAATTTATTACCTTACGCCACCAATAAACTAGGACTTAACGAGGCTCAATACAGTATTTTGTTATTAATCGGCGGTTTGGTGGTGATTAGTTTTATGATTCCAGTCGGCCGGCTGGCCGACCGCCGGGGTCCGAGGGGATTTCTGGCGGCCGGGTTTTTGTTGGCGGCCGGCTCTCTTTTTGCAATGGTTACCTATGGCAGCAAATGGAATATTTGGTGGATCGTTGGCTTTGTCGGCCTTTCCTATGCTTTGATCCAACCGGCCTGGAATGCTCTACTTGCCGGATCGATACCTCCCGGGCAAAGAGGGGTTTTAATGGGTTTATTTATGTCGGTGGAAGGCTTGGGGTTTGCAGTTGGACCTTTGGTCGGAGGATTTTTAGGGACTTTAAGCAGCAGAAACCTGGGGATGCTCGGGGGGACCGGTTTAGTGGCGCCTTTCTATATCAGCAGTATTTGCTTGGCCTTAATGGCTCTGGTCTATTTGGCATATCCTTTTCATCATTATCAAACAGAAGGGACATAGATGGCCGGATTAATCATATTTCTTATACTTATCTTTGGATGGGCTATTACCTATCCGTTGACTGATCTCTGGGTCAGGTTTCTAGACCCGGCTACCGTTAAAAGAGGAATAACCACTGGCTCAAAAATCTGCTTAACCTTTGATGATGGCCCAAACCCAAAGGTAACACCGGAAATATTGGCTGTTCTAGCCGATTATAAAATCCCGGCAGTCTTTTTTTTAGCCGGTTTCCGGGCCGAAAAATATCCGGAACTGGTACGGCGAATTCAAGCCGCCGGCCACGAAATCGGACTTCACACTTACTACCATCGCCACGCTTACTTAATGTTTTTAAGAAAAAGTATGGCCACTATAAGAAGGGGGAAGCAAGTTTTAGAAGGGATTACCGGGAAGACCCTTTTTTGGTTCCGGCCTCCGTGGGGCGCTTTAAACCTTTTTCAGTATTTATATCTGAAATGGTTACGGTTGAAAGTAGTGCTTTGGACTGCCAACGCCGTCGACTGGGATGTGCGGACAGGCCCGGCCAAAGTTTTGGAGCTTTTACAAAAACGGGTAAAACCAGGCGCCGTGATTGTCGTTCACGACGCCGGAGGAAACGCCGGAGCGCCAGAGAATACTTTAAAGGCTCTCCCGGAAGTTATCAATTATTTTCAAAGCAATGGTTACCAATTTGTCTCGCTTGCAGAAATAACAGGAGGGCACTATGAGCGGCGCAACATTAATGCAAAGGCTGGGAATGGCCATTGACCGCCGTTATTTAAAAAAGGCCGGCGCGGTTCCGATTCCGGGTTCAAAATTGGGTCTATTGATGATTTGTTACCATCCATACCACGGCAAGACAGCCTTGAAGTTACCAGAGGGTGTGCTAATCAATCCCGAGGATCCTATTGCGGAGTTCCATCTCTCCAACCACCGGATCTTGGAAATAAGCCAGGAACAATCGGAACGGTCGATGGAATGGCGGTTGCTGGAGATGTTGAAAGAAGAGTTCAGCGCTTTAGCCAAAGCTTGTTCTGAAAAACAGGTCCCCGCTGAGATAAAAGGGTTTTATGGGGTTAATGTCTTGACTGCCGGCGCCAAAAGGTTGGGGTTTACCCTAGTACCGATACCCAAGGGTTGGGAACAACGGTGGCTCGGATTTTGGGAGACAATACTCCGGAAGATCTTTTATTCCTTTAAAACCAAAAAAAAAGCCTCCTTTCAAAAGACCAAGACTCCGTATGAGGTCTGGATCACCAGGGAGCAATTGATTAAGCGGTATTAAAATGGGTTAAAAATTACCAGTGAAATTTGGAAGTCACAATTCAGGAGCCGGAATAAAACCTTAATGATAGGCTATGAAGGGTTTAAAACCCCTTTTTAGCTTATTTTTTTAAATGACGCCGATTAGTTTTGGTTGGGAAGTTTTATTTGTATTAAGTCGGTAATGGATCTGAATATGTTATAAAGAGTATTTTTACATAGGTGGGGGGGTTGATAATGGACTTCCGTTTTGAATGCCCGCACGTGGCCCCATCCATGGGTTCAACCCAGTTTGCGGGCGACCCGGATTTAATTTTTTTAAGGGAAGACTTAGCTGATGAACTTGGGGCCATCGTCGGTTATATGGAGTGCGCCAGTCAAATAAAGGATTACCGGATCAGTGAGCGGTTCCGGGAGACTGCGGGTGATGAAACCGGCCATTATATTTTGTTAATGAGACTGCTGGCCAGCATCGACCCGGTGCAGGCTGAAGAATTAAAAAAACAAGGTTTAGTAATGTTAACCGGTCTTCAAGACCAGGCGCTGCCTTATGGGATCTCCGGCAGTTGTAAAGGCTGTTTTTCTCCCGAACGCTCAAGGAGGGAATCTTCGGATCATAAGTTTTATCCTGTTGATGAAAGAATTTTAGAGTGTTTGCGGAACGCGATCCGGGATGAATTCCATGCGATTAATGCCTATCAAAAACAGATCCTGGCCACGGCCAACCCGGCGGTTCAGAGTTTATTGGCCGGCATAATGAACAAAGAAAAGGAGCATGTCAGCGAATTTACCCGCATCTTTTACGATTTGTACCACGAAACCTAACTTCCTCTCCTTGGCTTCAGCCAGTTTTGGGTTAACGGATCATGCTGTAATAAGAATCGATTATTTCATCTCTTTTACTTAGACCGTCCGCTAATTCCATGGCAAATTCCTCATTGAAGCGTTCTACCGCCTCGCCGAGTATTTCCCGGCAAATACGGCAACTGGCCGTACTTTGAGGATGCTTGGAGACAAAATTGACAATGGCTTCGATCTTGTTAGAGTTCGCCACACTTTTCACCTCTTCCGTTTAGTTTACCCGGGGGTGAATTTTTTATTGCTGGCTTCCGGATTTTTAATTTGCTAACGAGCGCAGGTATATAAATTTTAACCTTGGGAAATCTATTTTAGAATCTAGTAAGAAGATTGTCTCATCGTTGGAAGGCAAATTAATTGAAAGCCTAAAATACAGTTGAGGAAAAGGAGGTAATCAGGAGTAATGGCCGAATTGGGAAACCCTTTTGTCGGGAATATACCGCGCCAAATCGGCAAGGAAGAGTTAGTCCAAGCTTTACGGGCGGATATAGCCGGTGAACTTGAAGCCATTATCGGTTATGACGCCCATGTAATGGCTTGCGGGGATCAGCGGGTAAAAACGGTTTTAAGTTCCATTCGTGATGAAGAACGGGAGCATGTGGGAGAATTATTATCTTTACTGAAAATGCTCGATCCCCAGGAGACAAAGTATTTGGATCAAGGGGCCAAAGAGGTCGATCAGCTGTTGGGAGTAAGAGTCTGATTTTCAGGTGGGTTGTTCCTCAGGGGTTTGCTCCTGGGGACCCTCTGTTTTAAACCCTTCCAAAGCTTCGGCTTCGCTTATGGTTCCAATAATTGAATAGACGGCCTTTTTTCCGGGCGCGTATATCTTACGCGCCTGTTTTAACACTTTTTCCTTGGCGTTTTCCAGATTGTCAGCTTCAACAATAATATCCAAGCGGCGCTGGTTATTGCGAAAACTGATTCTCACCGAAGCGGCATAAAGCATTTTCATCACCCGGCAATCTTATTTCGCGGAAAAACCGTTGTCTCCTTCTGATAAAACATATTCGATGCGGATAACCGGTATTAAAAATATAACAGTTCTATGGTATACTTTAAAACATGGAGACCAGGAAGACGCAGATAAAAGGAGAGCTTATAAAGGCTAATTTTTATTGAAGCCATTTATAAGCTGGGGACGAGAGTGTGACGATTTGAGTAAATGTGATCTAAACCCAAATAAGGAATGTAATGATTGCGGTGAGTGTGAGATTTGCGATCTTGATCCCGCTAAAATTTGTGATAACTGCTGCCGTTGCCTGGGGGATGCCGATTATAACGCCATCGAGATTACGGAGATCATCCTCCCGAAAGAGCTTAAAATTAAACGGAAAAAGAAACCATAACCTGTTTTTAAGTGGCGGGCTATAAAAAACCTCCTTCTTAGGAGGTTAAGATGTTAACGATCTTATTCTAGATGGAGGGTCCAATCCCAACCGTTGTTGTTATCCCAGTTACCGGCTTCATCCTTAAAACAAAAATTCATTTCCCGGTTATCGCCGGTCGGCACATCCGCGACAAAATCCCCCTGTTCGTTCCTGGCCATTTTTAAGGTGTTAATGTTATGATTCCAGCTGTCAAAGCCGTAATGAAGATATATTTCGCCGGCGCCTGAATTTTTTAACAGACCGTGATAGTTGAGATGAACCGTCTCTCCCGGACTTACTTTAACCGGTTCCCAGGAAACGTAATTGTCCGTGGGGGATTCAAATATCCCGACCTCTTGATCGTGCTCCTCAATTCCCAACAATCTTTTGAAGAAGCTGTTCACCGATTTAACCTCCTTTGCTTTTTCTATCACTATTTTTCCCGGCGCTTTATTAATTAAGCCCGGGAAAGGCAGTCGATTCCTGCTCTATTTATTAAAAATTAAAAGATCCGGCAATTCGGGAATAATTTCCTAGGTAGTCGGCGGAATGAATAAAATTTGGGCCTTTAGCCCAGGTACAATTGGTATGTATGCGAATAGACTGATCCTGGTTATATTCAGAAACAGTTAGCGGAGGTATTTCAAAGAAAAGCGTATCGGGGGTATGAAAATGGAATTTGCTCCAAATATGAATTTACGCCTAGCAGAGGCTTATGTCCCGTTTCAAATATACGTCAATCGCTGGGAGCCGATGAAAGCCTTAAAAATGGGGACAATTTTTCCGGAGATTTACCGTCCTTATCATGGCAATAAATTGTAAAGCAAAGGAAGGGTTAGGATGAACCGCGATCAATTGGATTTTTTAAAGGAGTTGCAGGCGCTGGAGTTTACCGGGTTTGATCTGGTTTTGTATTTAGACACCCACCCTGGCGACCAAAAAGCTTTGGCCGATTATACAAAGGTAATATGCGAGACTGAACATTTACGGAATATGTATGTCGCCAAATACGGACCTTTGACGACTAATGATAGTGTCAACCAGCCTTGCTGGAGATGGATAGAGGAACCATGGCCTTGGGAGATTGAATATTAGGAGGAAACCGGAATGTGGCATTATGAAAAAAAATTGCAGTATCCCGCCAAAGTCGGGAAAGCGGATGTAAAAATGGCTAAATATTTAATTACCCAATATGGAGGCCCAGATGGAGAGCTGGCCGCGGCCTTGCGGTATCTTAATCAAAGATATACCATGCCGACCGGGCAATCTAAAGGGGTTTTAAATGATATTGGCACTGAGGAATTGGTACCGTTAGGTTATCAATTTTTTATAGCAGGTAATTTAGGATATATAACCAATTCAAAATCATCCGAAGGATGCCGCCAGTGACTTTTAATCTTTTTGGTATAAACTGCTTTCGCTATCACTTCACTCAATAATTCATTTTTTAACGCAGGATCGTCAGTAATTTTATATTGTTCCAATATTTTTTCGATCTTGGGGATGATGACCTTTTGATTTTCATCTCTAGCCGCTTCCCATTCTAATTCATCCAATAAAGCTTTTTTGTCTTTTTGCGCTGCAGCGATCCGGTCGCTTATATTTTTGGATCGCTCCAAAAATACTTCTGTTGTATAAATTCCCTGTTCAAGGAGATCATAAATATTATCGCTTTGTTTTTCCAAGTTTTTGAGTTCATCATCCAAGCGTTTGATTGCCTTTTTTTTCATGTTTACCTGGTCATTTTTATGGGTATCCTTATTTTCAGACAGTTCCCAGTTAAGTTTGTAATCCTTGAACCAATTCTCAAGCGCCCCCAATAAACGTCCTTCAACAGAAGAAAGGTGGGAACTAATATTTTTACAGGCGGTGGAGGGACACATTAAGGTATCCGGAAGCTGTTTTTTAGAATAAGGCCGGCGGACCATCTTCCGGCCGCAGACCCCGCAGATAACCAGCCCGGCCAGCGGGTTTTGGACCGCATAATCCTTAGGACAAGGCCTGGAAGGATTATTAGCCAGATATTCCCGGGCCAGATCGAAAGTGGTCTGGTCGATAATGGCCTCATGCAAACCATCCACCAGGATCCAATCCTCGGGTTTGACCCGCGGGCGTTCTTT
>JBLNCU010000040.1:0-5250 GCA_050260935.1 Bacillota bacterium | reverse complement strand
TAATGGAATAACATTAAAAGTGAATTACTTTACATAAAGATTTCTTCATTTATTTCGTAATCTAGCCGGGCATTCCTTTAAGTAATTGTTGGCAGAGATGGATTTACAAAGGCAATAGGCGTCAGGATGATAGCATGAAAGAATTCTTTGGCCTATTTTTTTGTAATGGATCATAATAATTTGCCGTTCAATGGGGTTAACGGAGTATCAGGGGGAAGATTGCAGGTATATTAATGGGGGAGTTGGATTGGAATGTAATTTCTAGATTTTTCGGGCAAACTGGAGGTTTCTTCGTTCGATGGATTTTGGAATTCTTGCACGCTTAATCAAAATGGAATAGACAAACTTCCGCCGGAAAACCGCGAAATGCTGGCTCAAAACTCTGACGAATACGTCCAGTGACTCAACCGACAAGACGAGATTCTTTATACTCGGGAGTTAAGACACGGGATCTTTCCACACGCTTAAAACTTTTTCCGTCCCTCCACAAGTAGCAGGAATTTATAGTTAACTATGGAATAACCTATAGTCTAAGAAAGGGGATTTGATTTGGCTCCCAAGTATATTACGGTTTCGCAGCTGACCTACGCGCTAAAACGGTTGATTGAAGATAATTTTTTACTCGAGGGGGTCTGGGTCCAGGGGGAGATCTCCAATTTCACCGCCCATTCCTCGGGCCATCTCTATTTTACTCTCAAGGATGAAGGCGCTTCCTTAAAATGCGTCATGTTCAAGTCCCAGACTTGGAGCTTGAAGTTTAAACCCGGCGACGGCCAGGCGGTTTCCGTTCGTGGCCGGATCTCCGTCTACGAAAAAAGCGGCCAATACCAGCTCTATGCCGAAGCGATGGAACCGGCGGGTTTGGGCCAACTCTACCTGGCCTTCGAGAAGCTAAAGACCAAGCTGGAGAAGGAAGGATTATTCGCTCCCGAACGGAAGAAGAAGCTCCTGCCCTTGCCCCAGCAGATTGGCTTGATCACCTCGCCGACCGGGGCGGTGATCCAGGATATGATCAAAATCCTTAGGCGGCGCAGGCCGAACTTGGACATCCTGATCTTCCCAGCTCAGGTTCAGGGGGAGGAAGCCCCTTTGAGCCTGGTGAAAGCCTTAAATGAAGCCGGCCGTTTTCAGAGGCTTGATCTGGTAATTATCGGCCGGGGCGGCGGTTCGTTGGAGGAACTATGGGCTTTTAACGATGAACGGGTGGCCCGGGCCATCGCCGATTTTCCGAAACCAATTATTTCGGCGGTAGGGCACGAAACCGATTTCACCATTGCCGATTTTGTGGCCGACCTGCGGGCGCCGACACCGTCGGCAGCAGCCGAATTGGCAGTCCCGGATCAGGCGGCCTATAAAAAAAGCTTGCTGAATCTGGAGAAAAGACTCGGCAACGCCCTCACCCAGAAAGTCCGGATTTACCGCCGGGATTTACAGCGGCTGACCGCCAACCGGATTTTTCTATACCCTAAGCAACTGGTCGACATCCGGCGGCAGGGGGTTGATCTCCTCTGTGAGCGGATGATCCGCCGCCTCCGGCAGGATTTGATCCTCAAAAAAGAAAACTACCGGAAGACTCTCGGCAAATTGGACACCTTAAGCCCCCTGGCCACCTTGGCCCGGGGTTATGCCATAGCCCAAAAAGCCGACGGCGGCTTCATCAAAAGAGCCGACCAGGTGGAGACCGGCGAACGGATCAAAATCACCTTGGCGGCGGGTTTTCTACAATGCGAGGTAAAGGATAAGGGGAGTCAAAATGAATAATATTAACGATGGGAACCCGGGTGAACGCAATTATGAAGAGGCTGTCGCCCGACTGGAGGAGATCGTCCAGCAGTTGGAGGCGGGCAATCTGACTTTAGACGCCAGCCTGGCTTTGTTCGAGGAAGGAATCGGGCTGGCCAAGTATTGCGCGGAAAAGCTGGATGCGGCCGAAGGGCGGCTCCAGATTTTACTGGGTTTTAACGGTGATGAGCCGAAGATCGGCCAGTTCAAGCTGAACCCGGAGGAGGATTAATAGGCTGATGAGTGTTACCCGGGAGGAATTTATTCAGGAATTGAAGAAGCGGGAAGCTTGGCTCCTCGAACTCTTCCAGCAAGAACGCTATCGTCGGTTGTTCGGACCGGAACCACTGCAACAAGCCGTTTATTCTTATCTAGGACGCCCGGCCAAACGCTTCCGGCCGGGGATTCTTTTGTTTTGCGCCGGCGCAACCGGCGGCAAAGAGGAACAAGCTTTGTTCGCCGCAGCCTCGGTTGAGGTTTACCATACCTGGACGCTGGTCCACGACGATATAATCGATAATGACCCCAAACGGCGGGGGCTGCCCACCGTTCATGAGGAATTTCGGCAGAAATCTTTAAGCTGGGGATACCCGGAAACGGAAGCGGTCCGGTTAGGAAGAGATATCGCCATCCTGGCCGGGGATCTGCAACATGCCTGGTCGGTCCGGCTGCTGCTAGATTCGATGGAAGCGGGAGTGCCGCTAACGGTGATTTTCGATCTGGTCAAGCACTTGGAGACCGAAGTAACAACCGGTCTGGTTAAAGGTGAGGCTCTGGATGTCCTTTTTGCCCGCCAGGATATGGAAGAACTTTCTGAAAAGGCTGTTCTTGAAATGCTGGAACTGAAGACCGGTGTCTTGTTTCAATACGCGGCTATGGCCGGAGCTTCAATCGGCCTGGGACAGACGGCGGCGGAGAACAAACTAATCGAATCCTTAGGCAGGTTTGCCCGGGGATGTGGCATTGCTTTTCAGCTCCAAGACGACATTCTAGGGATTACCGGCGATGAAAAGGCGTTGGGTAAGCCAGTCGGTTCTGATATCCGCGAAGGAAAACGGACTACTATTGTTTTAAAAGCTTATCAAAACGCCGGTTCCGTGGATAAGGAATATCTGAGAAAATGGTTGGGCAATCCGGCAATCCCAGAGCAGGAAGTCATTCGGATACGCCGAATATTAACTGAATATAATGGCATTAGCTATACCCGGGAGCTGGCGGAGTCCATCGTAACTCAAGCGACAGCTGAAATTGCTAGCTTACCGGAGTCCGGTTACAAAGAACTACTGCTGGCCTGGGCCAAATATGTGATAAACCGGGAGTTTTAGGAGGAGACAGCCGTTGGAATTTCGGGATTTCTTTAAGGAATTGGCCTACAACCATATCTTATGGGTCACCCTTTTTTCTTGGCTGATGGCTCAAACCTTAAAGGTGGCCTTTTATTTTTTCAAAGAAAAGAAGATTAATTTTAAAAGATTTGTCGGAGCAGGGGGAATGCCCAGTTCCCATTCGGCTTTGGTTGCCTCCATGGCCACCGCGGTCGGCGTCCAAACCGGATGGGACAGCGTCGCTACCGCAATATCCATTATTTTTGCTTTTATTGTAATGTATGACGCCGCCGGCGTAAGGCTGGCAGCCAGCCGTCAGGCGGTAATCCTCAATAAAATTATGGATGAATTGTTTGAAGCGGGGGAGTTCCGCCAGGAACGTCTAAAGGAACTGCTTGGCCATACTCCAGTCGAGGTTATCGCCGGGGCGTCTTTGGGAGTATTTCTGGCGCTTCTTTTAACATAAATAAAGAGCGCTGTCTTCTTTTTCCAATAATCTGGCAAGCAACAGTAATTATGGTAACAGCTTTTTATTTTTGGGAATATAAAATATGATATAATATCCCTTACGAGGGAATGGTGTAGTATCCTAGTCAGGGTAACCATCTTCGAAGACGGGCCTAAAAATCCGTTGCGGGCACATCGATGAAGTCCCTGGTGCCGGCCGCCGACGCCCAGTTGGGGGTTGGTGCTGGGGGTTAAGGGGACGGGGCGATCTACAATGGCATGTAGGCGTTGACCCCTCCGCCGTGGAGGCCCAAGTGCGTGGGGATCCCGGACGCTTAGCGTTTCAGAGCGTGAACTACGGCTTGGGGGTAAACCTGCATATGGTACGGGTTTTGTACTTAGTATCGGTGCAGTGTAGCCTGCCTTGAGCGGGTTGGGAGGATATGGGTATCAAGTCGCGGAGCTTCTGCAGAGTGACGTGACTCTCTGCCATTTGAAACCTAATTCCGCAAAAGGGGCTAGAGGATGGCTCGCCCTGTGGAGGAAAACTCCTAGGCTATTCGAATACACGAGTTCTGCCGGGGATTGCAGTGTGGACTAAGTGGTAATCCAGTCTTGTTTCCGGTGACGGGACGAAAGGGCCTTAAAGGGAAACCACCGTGGCGGCGACGCCTCGGAGGCCTTTGGGAAAACCTACTGGACCTAAGCCACAATTTTTACTCGGCGGATACCATTCCCTTACATAAACGGAAGTATAATTACCGGCCCTTTGGGTCGTTTTTTAAATAGTTGATCGATGGGTAAAATACGAGGTGGTTCTTTGATTTCAGACGCCAAACAGGCAACCAAGGTTGCCGCTTTAACCTTTGTTATTTCATTGGTAATCTCCCTTATTTTTCAGTCTTCCTTCGCTCCCTGGATTTCCGTCCTGCTTTTAATTCTAGTGGTGGCGCTCGGAATCCTGTTTGACATCGTGGGGACTGCGGTGACGGCCGCCAATGAAACTCCCTTTCATGCAATGGGCGCCGACAAGGTCCACGGCTCAAAACAAGCGGTGCTTTTAATTCGCCAGGCCGATAAGGTGGCTAACTTCTGCAACGATGTAATCGGCGATATTTCCGGCACCATTGCCGGCGCGATTATCGCCGGAATTGTTCTGGAATTTACCCACCGGAGATCCTTCTTACCCCGGGATCTACTTAACTCGATGGCTATCGCCTTAGTGGCCGCTCTAACCGTCGGCGGTAAATCCTTCGGCAAATCATACGCCATCGAAAAGGCCAACCAGATAGTATTGGGTGTCGGCCGATTAGTTGCTTTCCTTAAATTCATCCGTTTAGAGTCGAAAAAAGGCAAACGGAAAGTCAGGTCAAATAAACGAAAGGGCCGATAAAACGAGATGCCAGGCATTTTAGAAAACATTAACGGGCCAGCGGATTTAAAAAAATTATCTGCCAAGCAGCTTACCGAGTTGGCTGGCGAGATCCGCCAGCTTTTAGTGGAAACAGTCTCCCGGACCGGGGGGCATTTAGCTCCGAATTTAGGTGTGGTCGAACTTACCTTGGCCTTACACACGGTTTTTGACAGCCCTAGGGACCAAATTGTCTGGGATGTCGGTCATCAGTCATATGTACATAAAATCTTGACTGGGAGGCACAGCCGGTTTTTCACCCTGCGCCAGTATAACGGATTAAGC
>JBLNCU010000039.1:0-22634 GCA_050260935.1 Bacillota bacterium | reverse complement strand
TCCAAAGTATCCTGATGGGCCTCCCGGTCGTGAATAATAATTGGTTTATTATACTCTTTGGCTATGGCTAATTGTTCCTTAAAGGCTTTAAGCTGGTCTTCCTTGGAAGAGTAATTATAATGATAATCCAAGCCGATCTCTCCCACCGCCACCGCTTCGGGTTCGGCCAGTAATTCCCGGAGTTGTCCCTCTGTTTCTGAGTTCCACGTTTTAGCATCATGCGGATGTAGGCCCACAGCCGCCCGGAGCATCCGATACTCCCGGGCCAGCCCGACGGCGCGCCTGGAAGAGGGAAGATCAAATCCCACTACCAGCATGGAGGTTACTCCCCCGGCAATTGCGGCCTTGATGACATCCGGATAATCCTCCCGATAAGCCTGATCGTTTAAGTGGGTATGACTATCGCTCCACATTACCTAACCTTCGAACCCTCCCCAATTGAGGATTCCGGCCGCACCAGCGTTAATTGACCCTGATCATTAGAGGCGGCCAGCAACATTCCCTCCGATAGCAATCCCCGCAACTTAGCCGGTTTTAAATTAGCCACCACTACTATCTCCTTGCCTACCATCTCTTCGGGAGTGTAATGTTGAGCTATCCCGGCTACAATTTGCCTCTCCTCACCCAGCACTTTTATTTTCAGTTTAAGCAGCTTATCGGCTCCGGCCACTCTTTCCGCCTCCAACACCTTGGCCACCCGTAGATCAATCCGGGCAAAATCTTCAATGGTAACTTGTTCCGGAGCAGTTTCCGGCTGAGGTTGTTTGGGAAGGGGATTTGATTCCACCTTGGGAGCAACAGCAGCCGCAATATCGGTTGGCTTTTTATCCTCCTCAATCCGCGGGAAAATTGGATTTCCTTTCTTGGTTTGAGTCCCCGGTTTCAACCAACCCCATTTAATGGCGTCACTATATTCCAAGTCCGCCGGTGAACCGGTTAAACCCAACTGTTCCCATAACTTACCCGGCGTCTCCACCAAGAAAGGCGTTAAATATACGGCAATCAACCTTAATGTCTCACTCATGGTATATAAAACCGTATTGAGTCGTTCCCGGAGATCAGGATTTTTAGCCAGTGTCCAGGGGGCAACTTCGTCAATATATTTATTGGCCCGGCTGATCAATTTAAAGATGGCGGCCAGGGCCAGATTGATCTCCAGCCTCTCCATGGCGGCCTTGCATTCGGCCAAGCTTTCCTGCGCCTGCTTAATTAATTCCTGATCCAACTCTTGATAAGCGCCGGGGCTTGGAATAATCCCGCCGTTAAATTTTTCAACCATCGATAGAGTTCGATGGAGTAAATTACCCAGATCGTTTGCCAAATCGGTATTTATTCTTAAAATCAAAGCCTCTTCGGTGTACGAACCATCCGAACCGAAAGGAATCTCCCGCAATAAGTAATAACGGATGGCGTCGAGTCCGTACTTGTCAATCAATACCAGAGGATCAATAACATTCCCTTTGGATTTGGACATTTTACCGCCCTCCAAAACCAGCCAGCCATGGCCGAAAACCTGTTTTGGCAACGGTAAGCCCAACGCCATCAGGGTAATCGGCCAGATGATGGTATGGAATCTGACTATCTCTTTCCCTACCAAATGGAGATCAGCCGGCCAGAATTTCTCAAAGAGCCCGGTTTTTTCCGGATACCCTAATGCGGTGATATAATTGGAGAGCGCATCCAACCAGACATAGACTACATGTTTCGGATCGAACGGCACTTTAATCCCCCAATTAAAAGTGGTTCTCGATACGCAGAGGTCCTCCAGCCCCGGCTTTAAAAAATTGTTAATCATTTCATTCTTGCGGGAAACAGGCTGAATGAATTCCGGGTTCTCCTCGATGTACTTCATCAATCTATCGGCGTACTTCGAGACTTTAAAGAAATAGCTCTCCTCTTTGACCAGTTCGACTTCGCGGCCGCAATCGGGGCACTTCCCGGCGTTTAACTGCCGTTCCATCCAAAAAGCCTCGCAAGGTGTGCAATACCAGCCTTCATACTCACTCTTATAAATGTCACCCTGGCGGTAAAGTTGTTCAAAAATGGCTTGCACCGCCCGTTCATGCCGTTCCTCGGTGGTTCTGATAAAATCATCATTGGAGATACGGAGCTTCTCCCAGAGTTGGCGGATGTTGGCGACGATTCCATCGACATAAGCCTGGGGGGTTAACCCGGCTGTTTCCGCTTTGCGTTGAATCTTCTGTCCATGCTCATCGGTTCCGGTCAAAAACCAGACCTCGTCGCCGATTTGGCGGTGGAAACGGGCCAGCGCGTCAGCGGCAATAGTGGTATAAGCATGCCCGATATGCAAGTTGTCGCTGGGATAATAAATTGGTGTTGTGATATAATATTTCCCCATTCTTTATGACCTCCCGAAAATTTATCTAAATTATGGTTTCACCTAATCAATTCTTTAACCGGAGAACCTCAATAGTTGATTGAAAATCCCCATTCCCGGCGTCTTTAGCCCGGTCTCGGTGGCCGTAATTTATTGGTCACTTAAGAGACGGAGGCGCTGAAAAAATAATTGAATGAAAAAGAATAAAACCCCTCATCCCGCAGGGGACGAGAGGTTAACCTTCGTGGTACCACCCCAATTCTCTTCCCCGAAGGGAAGACTCAAACGTTGCTAACGGTAACCAGCCGTCCGCCTTTATTTAGGTATTTACGACGGGCCTTAATTGCCTTAATTTAAGATTGGCGGCCTCGAGCAAAAGCAGTTACATCGTAAATATGCCCTCTCAGATTTCAAGGCGGCAACTCCGGAATCATTTTCCCCGCTTTCCCGATCAGGTTTCCACCATGCCCGATTCTCTCTTCCAAGTTCCAGCGGATACTCTTTCCATCATCGTCTTTTAATAATACTTTATTTAACTAAATATAACGGTAAAATAATTTTTTGTCAAGTCAGGCTGCGCCATACGGCCGGGTGGAGATGGGATGACCTCGCCCATTGTAAACATTCATAAGCAAGACGAACTGTACGTTTGAATGCAACCTGGCGTAAAAAAATTTCCTTTTTAAGTGACAACCTAACAAATTCAGGTAAGAGACCCTGTTTAATTTATAAAATAAGCGCAAAAAAAGGTTTGGATCAATTTGACTTTGCATGTAAATTTAGGTATAATGAGACTGTCGGTTATGTCGAATTTTGACGAAAGGAGTGAGATAAGAAAGATGATGAAATCTACCGGGATTGTCCGTAAAGTGGACGAGCTGGGCCGCGTGGTAATACCGATTGAATTACGGCGCACCCTTCAGATTGATGAGAAAGACGCTTTGGAGATTTATGTTGACGGCGAGAAAATTATCCTGAAAAAATATGAACCCGCCTGTATCTTCTGTGGAAATGCCGACGGCATCAGGAACTTTAAAGAAAAGAACATCTGCAAATCTTGCCTGGAATCGATGAAAGGCGCTTGTTAAAATAATGAGGGTAACCCCCTCTTATTTTTTTTGATGCTCTAAATACAATTGATACACCTCTTTAAGGCTTTTTCCGGTTTGCCCGGCTATTCCCTTCAACGCCTTCCGGAGGGTGGTCTCGTTTCCATTAATCCCCATAAACAAAACGCTCATGTCTAAATTTGTCGAATTTCGATGGTTTTTAACAGATAATGCCGCTCCTTCAATTACGATAGTAAATTCACCCTTAACTTCTTTGGCCGCCAGTTCCGGGATTAAATTCGCCAATGAACCCCGGATAAATTCTTCGTGGACCTTGGTTAACTCCCGAGCAATAACCAGCCTCCGGTCCCCGAAAACAGTGAAAATATTTTTCAGGGTCTGTAACAGTCTGTGCGGGGACTCGTAAACAACCAGCGTTCCGTTAAAACCGGACATTTCTTGGAGTTTGCTTAATTGTTCCGACTTTTTGCGGGGCAGGAAACCGACAAACCAAAAAGAACCGGTGTCCAATCCCGAGGCGGCCAGAGCCGTAATTACAGCTGTAGCTCCAGGAATAGGTACTATGGTGATTCCTTGTTTAACCGCTTCCGCGACTATTAGATTACCCGGATCGGAGATTCCGGGCATTCCGGCGTCGGAGACCAACGCGACATCGGCGCCTTGACGGAGCATTTCAATAATCTGTCCGGCCCTTTCCCTCTCATTATCCTTGTAATAACTGAGCAGACTTTTTTTGATTTGAAAATGATTTAAAAGTTTTAGGGTGCGCCGGGTATCCTCGGCGGCAATGAAATCCACTTCATTTAGAGTGCGCAAGGCCCGCTGGGTGATATCTTCCAGGTTGCCCAGGGGGGTCGCCACCAGATATAATTTCCCGGTTTTCAGCTCCATTATTCTTCCCGCAACCCTTCCAACTCAATAAGTGACCGTTTAACCTGATACAGTTGGTGTTCGCCCTGTTTAGCGACTTGCAGATAGCGGCCCCGCAATCCCCATTTCTCTAATTGGGCTATCTCATCCTGAATAAGGTTGTCATCGATAATGTAAAAATCATCCCGTTCCGGATTGATACCGTCGGTTTTTAGATTGCGCCATTGCCGGTAACCTATGCGGAGCGAACGCCTGTCAATATAAAGCGATTCTAGCAGAGTTTGAACCCGGGGCCAGGACCAGCAGGTAAGAAATTCACAACGGAAAACCGGCGCCGCCCAGGCGAAAAAGGAGGAAACCCCCGGCCGCAGTTGGTAATAACCATCGTATTCTCCAAAAAGAACGCCGTCGATATCGATAAACAATACCTTTTCCTTGCTGTTAACATTCATTGCCCTAAAATTCTCCGTAGTTTTTTTAAAAACCTTTTGTTCCGGCGGCGGTCGCCGACAGCCACCCTGATGTATTCCGGGCCAAGTCCCGGAAAATTGCTACAATCCCTAACCAGGATACCCTTTTCACCCAAACGCCGGATAAGCTCCTTTCCGGTAAGACCATCCGCTTCCAACTTGAGTAAATAAAAATTGGCGGCCCACGGGTAAAGGTGTAAACCGTGGATACCGGCAAATTCCCTTTGCAACCAGGAATTTTCCCTCTGAAGGCGCTCCCTGGTCCTCCGCAAATACTTGGGCTCAATTATAGTCGGCAATACTTTTTGGGCTAGTTGGTTGACGTTCCACTGATCGAGACTGTTCCGCATTAAACTTGCCATCTCCGGTTCGGCGATCAGAAAACCCAGACGGAGCCCTGGTATCGATCCGATTTTAGTTAGGGAATTTAGCAGTATCAGGTTTGGAAAGTCCTGAAGATACCTGAAAAAAGACCATTTTTTAATCTCCCCGGCAAACCAGAGAAAAGACTCGTCAATCACCATCCAGCAACCTCTGGCCTTGGTTAAACAAAGCAGTTCGCCAAGAGCGTTTTCGGGAAATAAACCGCCGGTCGGGTTGTTGGGTTGACAGATAAAAAGCAGATCCTTTGGTTTAAGTTGTTCCTTTATATCTGCCACCGGCAATTGAAAATCGCGCTTTAAAGCGATCTCGATTACCGGCTTTCCGAGGGTTTGAAATGCTTGCCCATATTCCGAAAATGTCGGCACAAGCACCACCGCCCGTTCGACGGGGAAAACCGCCGGCAAACGGCGAATTAACTCCGCTGCTCCGTTGCCCAAAGCAAACCATTCGGGAGACAACCCAAAAAAGCGGCCCAGAATTTCCCGGCTTTTCCCGGCATAGGGTTGGGGATATCGGCGTAAATTAAGTAAATTCCCGATTAAAGAAATCCAAAAATTGAACGGGGGACCCCAAGGGTTGATGTTAACACTCAGGTCGCAAAAGTCTTTCCGCCCGTATTGAGCTTGAGCCGCCTGAAGATTGCCGCCATGATCGCCGGCGTCTAAATGCCTCTCGGCCATCTTTTTACCTCTAATTTTTATATAATCATAGATTTAGAAGTCAGATTTCGGAAATCAGAAACCAGAATAAATTCTGTAAACCCGGCTTCGAAATTAACTGTCGTCTTCCGGCTTCTTGCTTCTAACCTCTGTCTTCCGGCTTCCAGTACTCGCTCCATTTTCTCGTTTCAAAACTTTATTATAATATTCAAACTCAGCCAGCAAACCAACTCCACCAGCTCGTTGCCGGCCCCCAGGATGTCTCCGGTGATTCCCCCGAAGCGTTTCCTGACAAACACGGCCATTAAAAGCAGGGTAACCAGGGTAATTGCCAAAAGAAGGAACCCAACCGGCCAGGCAAAACTGAGCAGCGCCAACATGATCAGCGTGGCTATTCCCAAATTCCGGGACCGGTTTTGCGGCTGGAAGGCCTGGAGCAAACCCTTGGAGACTGAAGGCTGAGTGAAGATCAGCAATGCCATTCCCCAGCGTGAAAGCGTAGAGACTGCAACAAAATTTGCCAGGGAGCAGCCGGCCAACCCTTCAAGGGTAAATACCTTCCCTATAGCCAGAAATGCCAAGGCTATACCGCCAAACGCCCCTAAACGGCTGTCTTTCATAATGGCTAGACGTTTTTCCGCCTCTGCGCCTCCCAATCCATCGGCGGTGTCCGCCCAACCGTCCCAGTGAATACAGCCGTTTAAAAAAGCCCCGCTAAAAACCGTCAACCAGGCGGCAATCTCAACCGCTAAAAAGTTGCTTAAGAGTTGAAGCAGACTCCAGGTCAAAATTCCGTAGACGACCCCCACTACCGGGAAGAAGCGCAGCGAATCCCCCAAGTCGTTGGCCTCAAAATCCCTGGGATTTACCGGCAATCTGGTCAAGAACCCCAATGCTATCCGCAGGCTTTTAAACATCGGTCGCTCCTTTGATTTTTACCGGAATTCCACTTACCACCAGGTAAACCTGATCGCAAACCGCCGCGATCCGCTGATTGGCGATACCGGCCAGATCCCGGAAAGTCCGGGCCATAGGATTGTCCGGCACAATGCTCCAGCCGACCTCATTGGTGACAATAATCAAATTTGCACTGCTGGAAGAGATAATTTCAGCCAAATCCGCAATTGTCCGCTCGATCAAGGCCGGCAGCTCCTGGGTGGAAGCTGTCGTTTCATAGGAAAAATACAAATTACTAAGGTACATGGTCAAACAATCGAATAAAACAGTGCACCCCTCTTGATATTGCCTTAAAACCTTGGCAACTTCCAGGGGAGCCTCGACAGTTTCCCAATCAGCGGGCCGCCGCTGCCGGTGTTTCTTTATTCTCTCCGCCATCTCGGCATCTCCGGCTTGGGCGGTGGCCAAATAGATCACGCGACCGCCAAGAGTCAACGCCTGGCTTTCGGCGAAGCGGCTTTTCCCGGAACGGGCGCCCCCGGTGACGAAGATATGTTTTGGCATGGATTGTTTACTCATTGGCCCCACTAATCCCTGCCGATTCAAAGGTGGCCATCTCGCGGAGAATTTTTAAAGCCGCCTCGATGATTGGAAAGGCCAATACCGCGCCGGTCCCTTCCCCCAACCGCATCTCCAATTCAAGGAGGGGTTTTAGTTCCAGATGTTGCAATAATTTTCTATGGGCCATCTCCGCCGAACAATGAGAGGCAATCATGAAGTTCAAAGATCTTGGGGCGATTCTACCGGCCGCTAAAGCAGCCGTTGAGCTGATAAAGCCATCGATCACCACTGGCACTCTATTGGCGGCGGCCCCTAAAATAAGTCCGGCCAGAGCGGCTATTTCCAGACCGCCCACTTTACTCAAAACATCCAGGGGATCGTCCGGGTCAGGCTGGTTGATCCTCAACGCCTCTTCGATAACAGTTTCTTTGCGGGTCATTCCCTGGGAATCAAGGCCGGTGCCCCGGCCGGTTACTTCCTTGACTGGAACCTGTAAAAAGGCGGCAATCATTGCGCTGGAAGCTGTGGTATTACCGATGCCCATCTCTCCGGTGGCCAGCAAATCAAAGCCTTCGGCAATCAAATCCCCGGCTACTTTAATCCCAACCTCTATAGCCCGGACCGCCTCGTCTCTGGTCATCGCCGGGCCGTGGGCCATATTGGCGGTTCCCGGGCGCACCTTCATTGCTATTACTTTTTCCCGGGGAAGAGGGGCCGCCACCCCTACATCGACCACCAGCACCTTTGCCCCGGTATGTCTGGCCAATACATTGATGGCCGCCCCTCCGCAGCTGAAATTGGAAACCATCTGCGCTGTCACCTCCTGGGGAAAAGCGCTGACCCCTTCGGCCACCACTCCATGATCGGCGGCCATAACTACCACGGCCTTTTTGGTGATCTCCGGAAACTTTTTCCCGGTTACTCCGCCGATCCGGATCGCGATTTCTTCCAATATTCCCAAACTCCCGGCCGGTTTGGTCAGTTGCTTATGATGCCGGCGGATCAGCTCCATGACCTGTTGATCCAGATCCCCTATTTCGGCCAAGGTCTTCCGAAGTAATTCCATATTTGGTCTCCTTTCATCTAGAAATATGGATAGAGTTATTTTTTTATCTAAAATAAGACCTCTCGCTCCTTAAAGGAGTAACCGCCGTCCCTCCGGGTCAATCCCAAAGCCCGGCCGGTTCCCTTTAAGGGATGGGTCGCTATAGACCCACGCAGCTTTAACTCTAGAAATAGACTATAAGCACTATTAAACCCGAAGCGACCAGCATTATTCCCAGCGTCATATTGAGAATTCTTCTGGCCCGCTCTATATCCTCGATCTCCAAGCCCCTGGCGGGATCCCCGAGGTAATTCCGGAACGCCGGCACACCCTGGTAATAATTTTGGCCGCCCAGCCGGACACCCAAAGCTCCGGCCACCGCAGCCTCCGGCCAGCCTCCATTGGGGCTCGGGTGTTTACGGGCATCCCGGAAGGTTGTTTTAATGCTGCCGCGCCAGTTTAAACCCATTAGTGACGCGCTTAGGAAGATAAAGAAAGCGCCTATCCGGGCCGGAATATAATTGGCCGCATCGTCCAGCCTGGCGGCAGCCCAACCGAAATAACGGTAGCGGTCATTCTTGTATCCGATCATCGAATCCAGGGTGTTAACTGCCCGGTAGGCCAATGCCAGCGGGGCTCCTCCCAGCAAACCGAAGAAAATCGGGGCGATGACCCCATCAACCGTATTCTCAGCAATTGTCTCCACTGCGGCCCGGGTGATCCCTTCCTGGGAAAGATTGGCGGTATCGCGCCCCACCACCATTCCCACTTCGGTACGGGCTCCGTTTATATCATCTTCCCTTAACAGTTCGGCAATTCTTTGCCCGGCCTGGTTTAAGCCTTTAGCGGCGATGGTAGTGGCCATTAACCAGATATTTACCGGCCAGAAAAGCCAACTAGTGGGGCTAAGCCATTTTAACAGAAAAAAAGGGATTAGATAAGCGACGCCTACGGTCGTTAATACCGTTAAAGTCCCGTAAATCCGAAGCAACCAAGGGGCTAAGCCTTTCCGGTTAAATAACTGCTCCCAAAAAGCGATAAGCCTCCCAAAACCCACCACCGGGTGGGGGATCCGCGGGGGATCGCCTATAAGCCAGTCTACTCCGGCCCCGCAGCAAATTGTATATAAATTATTCAGCCACATTCTATAACCCCATTATCCGGTATATCGAAGGAATGTCCAAATGCCGGCGCATGCTGGCGGCCAGAGACCGGTAACTCTCCTCCCGGACCGATTTGTAAGAACGGCGCTTATTGGCCGCCGGTAGATTCTTTTTTCGCCTGATCCGTTCCAAAATATCCCAGCGAAATTCATCATTGTCCAAACAACCATGGAGATACGTTCCATAAATATTTCCGGCCGCACATCCCTCATAACCGCCGGAGTCCAATTGAAAAAGGTTGAATTCCCCCTCCATTACGCTAGCGCCCTGATGAATCTCATAACCGCTGACCGGGGTTTCCCGCCCCTCGCGGCGCCAAACCCCCCGGACCAGTTTGGTAACTTTAGGACCGGGGCCGAATTCAGTTCGGATTGGAAGCAAGTTTAATCCCGGCAGCAATTTATATTCGGATTCCGACTGCCAGGGATCCCGGATCTCCGATCCCAGCATCTGATAACCCCCGCAAATACCGAAGATGAATACATCTTCGGCCAGTGAGCTGATTTTGGAGGCCAAACCTGTCCGGCGCAACCATGCCAGGTCGGCGCCGGTGTTTTTAGTGCCGGGAATAATGATCAAATCGCTTTGATCCAATTCATCCGGGTTGGTGACAAAACGGAGTTCCACTTCAGGTTCACAGCTTAAGGCGTCAAAATCGGTGAAATTACTGATCCGCGGCAACCTGACAACGCTGATAATGATTTTACTTGGATTCCCTTCCTTAGGCCGCCTTGATAAACGATCAGCCAAGCCCTGAGAGTCTTCCTCGGGCAACTCTAACTCCAGATAAGGCATGACCCCCAAAACCGGCAGGCCGGTTCTTTCAGTCAGAAAGGACAGACCCGGCTGGAGCAGGCTCAGATCGCCCCGGAATTTATTGATGATCATCCCCTTAATCCGGCTCCGTTCTTCAGCGGTCAATAATTCCAGCGTCCCCACAAGCGAAGCCAAGCAGCCGCCCCGGTCGATATCGCCGATCAACAAAACCGGCGCCTCTGCCAACTCGGCGATTTTCATGTTGGCGATGTCATGTTCCCTCAGGTTCACCTCGGCCGGACTTCCGGCGCCCTCGATAACTACCAGATCATATTCTTTCCGTAATCCGTCAAGGCACCCGGCAACTACTTCCAAAGCTATCGGGGTCACCTGTTCCCGGTATTGGCGGGCTCCATAATCCCCGTAGGGCTTTCCTCTCAATATCACTTGGGCCTTCATGTCCCCTTTCGGTTTCAACAGGACCGGATTCATCTCCACCGTAGGAACAACCCTGGCCGCCTCGGCCTGCATGGTCTGGGAACGGCTGATCTCATAACCGTCTGGTGTCACCGCCGAATTAAGGGCCATATTCTGGGACTTGAAAGGGGCCACCCGGAAGCCGTCATCGTTGAATAAGCGGCATAAACCGGCCGCCAGCAGGCTTTTCCCTACGCTGGATGAAGTTCCTTGGAGCATAATTGCCTTGGCTGTCATGGAAACTCCGGAGCAACAATTTTAGCAATCGCGCCGGCGGCTTTTTCGAGATCCTTTTCCTGATGGGCTGAACTGATAAAACAGGTCTCAAATTGCCCCGGACTTAAATAAAGACCGTTTTCCAACATTAAGTGAAAGAAACGGGCGTATCTTTTTAAATCGCTGGCGGCGGCGCTGGCGTAATCCGTAACCGGCGCCTCGTTAAAGAAGATGGTAAACATTGAACCCGCTTGATTGATTTGGACAGCCGCCCCGGCCATTTTAAAAACGGCTTTTAACTCGGAAACAAAATTCCTGGTTAATTGGGCGAGCCGCGGATAGGGGTTGGTTTCTTTCAATATTTGTAAGGTGGCGATTCCGGCGGCTACAGCCAAGGGATTACCCGACAAAGTACCGGCCTGGTAAACCGGTCCCGCCGGGGCCACCATTTCCATAATCTCTCGTCGTCCGCCGTAAGCGCCGACCGGCAGTCCCCCGCCGATAATCTTCCCTAAACAAGTCAGATCGGGAATAATGCCATAAATGGTCTGGGCTCCGCCGTAACCGGTCCGGAACCCGGAAATAACTTCATCGAAGATTAAAACTGTCCCGTTTTCCCTGGTTAGTTTCCGTAGCTCCTCTAAATAACCGTCCCTCGGAAGAACCAGTCCCATATTTCCAGGGATCGGTTCCACAATTACGGCGGCGATCTCTTTCCCTTTAACGCCAAAAGTTTCTTTTAAAGCTTGGACATCATTGAAAGGCAAAACCAGGGTTTGGGCTGAAACCGCCGGAGTTATCCCCGGGGAATCGGGTATTCCCAGCGTAGCCGCACCTGAACCGGCCCTCACCAATAAGCTGTCGACATGGCCATGATAGCACCCAGCGAATTTAACAAGCAGATTCCGGCCTGTATAGGCTCTGGCCAGGCGGATGGCGCTCATGGTGGCTTCGGTTCCCGAATTGACTAAACGTAACTGGTCCATGCCGGGGAAGGCGCTTACGATCTCCTCGGCCAATATCACTTCGGCCTCTGTCGGCGCGCCGAAACTGGTTCCATATGTCATAGCCTTGCGGATGGCTTGCAATACCTTTGGATGACCGTGCCCCAGAATTAACGGGCCCCACGAACCGACGAAATCCAAATAACGGTTGCCGTCAGCATCCCAAATATAAGCTCCCTTAGCCTTCTTGATAAAGCGGGGGGTTCCACCCACCACCTTGAAAGCCCGGACCGGACTGTTCACTCCGCCGGGGATGGAACGCAACGCCCGTTGATATAATTGCTTAGAAATAGCGGGTTCCTTAAACATAGCGTTTCCCTTCCTGCTGCAACCACCGGGCCGCTTCCACGGCATGGTAGGTAATGATAGCATCAGCCCCGGCCCTTTTAATAGAACGCAAGATCTCCAAGGTGATTCGCTTGCCATCGATCCAGCCGTTGGCGGCCGCAGCTTTGACCATGGCGTATTCCCCACTGACATTGTAGGCGATGACCGGAATATTAAAGCTTTCCTTAGCCCGGCTGATAATATCCAGATAAGCCAGGGCCGGTTTGACCATCACCAGATCGGCGCCTTCCTCAAGATCAGCAGCTATCTCCCGCAGAGCTTCCACCCCGTTAGCGGGATCCATTTGATAAGATGATCTATCGCCGAACTTGGGCGCCGAATCGGCGGCTTCCCGGAAAGGACCGTAAAAGGCGGAGGCGTATTTGGCGGAATACGACAAGATTGGGATGTTGAAATACCCGTTTTGATCAAGGACTTCCCGAATGGCTCCTACCCGGCCGTCCATCATGTCCGAAGGCGCGATTAGATCAGCCCCCGCCTGCGCATAGGATAGGGCAACTTTTTGGAGGACCTTTAAAGTGGAATCGTTATCGACTTCCGTCCCTTTTAAAATCCCGCAATGTCCGTGGGATGTATATTCACACAGGCAAAGATCGGGGATTACCACCAATCCCGGGCAGACTTCCTTAATCATCCTAATGGCCCGCTGAACGACGCCGTTTTCCTGATAAGCGCCGGAACCGATCTCGTCTTTGGATTCCGGTAAACCGAACAGTAAAACGGCATTAATACCCAGTTCTTGAACCTGAGCTATCTCCTCTGGCAACCGGTCGACCGAGAGATGATAATTTCCCGGCAGTGAAGGAATTTCCTTTTTAAAGCCTGTGCCCGGAACCACAAAAAATGGGTAAATAAGGTCATCAACCGTTAGTACCGTTTCCCGTACCAGATTGCGGAGCCGGTTGTTCTGGCGTAGCCGGCGCAAACGCTGAATTGGGAATGGCATTAAGATCACTTCCGTTTTATTTTTTGGATAATCTTCTATCTAGAAAATACATTAAAAACTAATCAGCCGCATATTTGGGCGTAGACCCTCTCTTGCAAGGGTTAGGTCGCATTTAGGCATATGAAACCGGCTTATTTTCATCCTTTCGATTACCCCGGTAAGCCGGGGTGAGAGATTACTCTGTCTCTGTGGCTCTCTGGCTAATAATTATTGTTTAGGCATTTAATACCGAAATCAAAACCTTAACCAGCTCTTCATTGCTGCTGTTTTCAGCCACTCCGGAGACGGTGATCTTTTGTTCCCCGGCGAAAGCGGAGGTTACCGGGCCGATACAGACCACTTTCACGCCGTTTAATAATTGGCTGTCTCCCTGAATATTCTCCAGCAATCCTTTTATGGTTGAAGGGCTGGTAAAGACGGCCGCATCCACGTTTTTGGCGGCTAAATAATCAGAAATCTCACCGGAAAAGGCGGTCTCGGTTTGGATATTGTAAACCGGATATTCCTCCACATCGGCCCCATAATTGCTCAACCCGGCGGCTAACCCGGGCGGGGCTTCACTCACCCGTAAAAGCAAAACCTTCTTCCCTTTAACCTCCTCCGGCCCCAGCTCTTTAAGGAGCCCCTCAGAGGTAAAATGCGGCGGCATTATATCAACTAAAATCCCCTTTTCAATCAAGGCCCGCGCAGTTTTTTGGCCGATGGCGGCCACTTTTACCCGGTGTAAGCAGCGGGTGTCCATCTTTAAGGAGTTCAAGGCGTTAAAAAACCCGGCCACTCCATGGCTGCTGGTAAAGACCAGCCAGTCAGCCCGGTTTAAAGCAGCCTTGATTCTTTGAATGTCCGCCGTAAATTCCCGATCCAGCTTGATGGTGGGACAGATTAGCGGTTCGCCGCCTGCTTCCGAAATCAACCGGGCCAATTCCGGCATTTGCTCCAAAGGCCTGGTCAGAAGAATTCGCTTTCCCAAAAGCGGCCTCCGCCCTTTGAGCCAATTCAAATTTTCCGTTAAACGGACCACTTCACCGATGACGATGACTGCCGGCGCTTTCAATCCGGCCTTAGCTGTAATCTCCAGAATATTTCGCAATTCCCCATGGAACAGCCTCTGCCGGTAAGTGGTGCCGTTTTCAATGACCGCCACCGGAGTATCCCCGGCTAAACCGGCAGACTGGAGTTTGGCGATAATCTCCGCTAAATTGGCGGTGCCCATTAATACAACCAGAGTCTGGCTGGCTTTGCGGATCGCCTCCCAATCAAGCTGTGAAGCGTCCTTCTCCGTCATTTCATGGCCGGTAATAATTGTGAGTGCAGCGGCAATTCCCCGGTGGGTAACAGGAATACCGGCGTAAGCGGGAACCGCTATCGCCGAGGTCACTCCCGGCACAATCTCAAAGGGAATCCTGGCCGCTTTTAAAGCCAAGGCCTCTTCGCCGCCCCGGCCGAATAAGAAAGGGTCGCCGCCCTTCAAACGGACGACCTTTTTTCCTTCCCGGGCCAATTTTACCAGCAGGCCGTTGATCTCTTCCTGGGAGTGTTCCGGTTTGCCCGGAGTTTTGCCGGCGTCGATTCGTAAAGCGGTTTTGGGGGCGTAATCCAACAGCCTCCCGGGGCAGAGCCGGTCGTAAACCACGGCGTCCGCCTCTTCCAAACAGCTTTTCCCCCGGACCGTGATCAAACCGGGATCTCCGGGACCGGCCCCCACTATGTAAACTATTCCTGGTTGGTTTGTAGTCAATTCCAATCGATAATTCCCTTCTTTAAAAACCAGTCGGCCAGCCTCTGCCCGGCTAAAACCGGGTTGCCTATTTTTCCGGCCAATTGATGATATAAAATGTTCTGGCCTTTGGAATCGGCCACCATTCCGAATATATAAAAGGCGCTCCCGGCTACGGTCGCCAAAGCCCCGATTGGAAGACGGCAACCGCCTCCAAGTTCTTTTAAGAAACTGCGCTCAGCGGAAACCGCCATGGCAGTATCGTTATTATTCACTATCTCCAATGCTTGCAGCATTTCCTGGTCCTGAAAATCCCGGCTAATCTGAACGGCGATAACCCCTTGTCCGGCAGCGGGCAGACATTGAGATAAATTGAATATTTGCCTAATCCGCCCCTCAAGGCCCAGACGTTTAAGCCCGGCCACAGCCAGTACGATCCCGTGATATTGCCCTTCCTCCATCTTCCGCACCCGGGTGTCGATATTGCCGCGAATATCCCGGAATTGACAGTCCGGTTTTATCCTTTGCAACTGCACCATCCGGCGGAGACTGGAAGTGCCGATGACCGCCCCTCGGGGGAGGTCTTCAAAACTCGCTCCGTCCGCGTCTAAAAACGCCTCCCGGGGATCCTCCCTTTTTAGAAAGGCTTTTAAAGTCAAATCCGGGTTTTCGGTAACCGGCAGATCCTTCAGGCTATGGGCCGCCAGATCGATCTCTCCGCGCAGCAAGGCTGATTCAATCTCCCGCACGAAAACTCCCTCACCGGTGGTGCGGCGTAAAGAAAGATCCTGACTGCGGTCACCCTCGGTGGTAATTACTTTGGGGATGATTTTTAGCCCGGCCGCCTTTTGCAATTCGGCAATCACCAATTCGGTCTGGCTTAAAGCCAAACGGCTGCCACGGGTACCGATAATGTATTCTTTCTTCAAAAGGCCCCATCCTTATAATGTTCTTTAAAACTCAATTCCTTCCCTGGCCTCAAAACCATGCTGATAGGGGTGTTTCACCATCTTCATCTCGGTGATCAAATCAGCCAGCTCCATAATGGTCGGCGGCATCTCCCTGCCGGTCAGCACCAGTTCCAGCCCGGCCGGTTTCTTCATCAAGGTGGCCAAAACGGTGTTGATATCAAGGAGGCCCTTGTTGATGGCATGGCTTAACTCGTCGATGACAATCAGATCATTCTCGCCGGAGGCGACCGCCTGATCAATCTGGCGCCAGCCCTCCTCCGCCTGGTCTATCTCGGTCGGCGTCGGTTTCCGGGTAAAGATAAACTCGCCCGTGCCAAGCGGGTACACCGGGAGTGACGGGTCGAGCGCCATAAAGGTCCAGTGCTCCCCGGAGCCGCCGGGAGCCTTCATGAACTGATAAACCTTTACCTTCAATCCTCTCCCCCAGGCCCTGGCAGCCAATCCTATGGCCGCCGTTGTTTTTCCCTTGCCATCCCCCGTATAAACCTGGATAAATCCCTGTTTCATCTTCTCCCTCCAGTAGTAGGCCCAGTCTTAAGCTGACGGCCTGTGGTTTACCGAATCCTCTTTAACCTTCTATTAATGCCCGTAGCTTCCCCCCTTGAATTCCCGGCATCTAGCCACAAAGCTGCGGACTGTTTCCGGATTGGAAGCAAAGTGTAAATGAATATAGGAGGCTAACAAATTGTTTTTTACAAACCCTTCTTGCCGGACCGTTCCACCGGAGTTAACGGAGTAAGCCGGCTTGATTTGGCCGGAATAAACGATCCTTGAGTAATGAAACTCATGTCCCCGGGCGGTTTGACCCTTTTTGAGCAACAAATTATCGTTGACAGCCGTAACCTCGGCATACCCCAGGGCCTCCCTTTTTGAAGTCATCTCCAGCTTTAATGGTAAAATACCGGCCATCGGGTATTCACCGCCGGGGGTCTTCAGTTGGTCCCCCAAATACATTAAGCCGCCGCATTCGGCATATACCGGCATCCCTTGTCCGGTTGACGCCGCCAACTCCGTCTTCAGCGAGATATTGGCCGCCAATTGTCCTGCAAATAACTCCGGATAACCGCCGCCTATATATAACCCGCCCAGATCCGGCGGTAAATGACAGTCCCGCAAGGGTGAAAAACCGACCAGTTCCGCCCCTTCACGTTGGAGCATTCGCAGATTATCCTCATAATAAAAACCGAAGGCTTCATCGCGGGCTATTCCTATTCGCACTGACGGTTGTTTCGGATTGTACGGGGGAAGAACTCCCCCATTAGCTGACGGTTCGTTAAAGATCTCTTTTAAAACAACCGGATCAATGGCGTTTTCAAATAAAACGGCAAGCTTTTCGAGGATCCGGGGGAAATCCGGATTCTCGTAAAAGGGGACCAGTCCCAGATGGCGTTCAGGAAGCGCCACGGCGGCATCCTTAGTCAGATAACCAAGAACCCTGACGCCGGTCACTCCTTTGGCGGCCTCGGATAACATCCGACGGTGCCTTTCACCGCCAACCCGGTTAAAAACAATTCCCCCGAATCGCACCCCCGGGTCGAACCCGGTAAATCCCTTGATGACTGCCGCCGCGCTCCGGGCCATACCGTGGGCGTCGACCACCAGAATCACCGGCAACCCTAAAATCTTGGCGATCTGCGCCGTTGAACCGGTTTCACCGTCTCCCCGGGCGCCGTCATACAATCCCATGACCCCCTCGACCACGGCCAACTCGGCCCCCGCGCCGGCCTCCCGGTAAATCCGCCTGATGGCTTCCGGGGAAGTCATCCATATATCCAGGTTTTCCCCGGCCCGTCCGGTGATTCCCTTATAAAACGAAGGATCGATATAATCAGGACCTACCTTGAAGCCCTGAACCCGGTATCCGCCTTTAACAAGCAGCGACATAATCCCCAAGGCAACCGTGGTCTTTCCCGCCCCGCTATGAGTACCGGCAACCACCACTCCCGGAATCATCGGGCGACCGCCGCCAGCCTGCAAAGAGCATTGACAATAGCCGCCGCCACCGGGCTGCCGCCTCGAGGCCCCACTGTCCGTATATAGGGAATACCCACGCTTTTTAAGACTTCCTTGGATTCGGCCGCCCCCACAAATCCCACCGGGGTTCCGACAATTAAACCGGGGGTTGCTTCGCCGCTGTCGATCATTTCACATAATTGAAAGAGGGCGGTCGGCGCATTCCCGATTACCACGATCCCTTGTTTCATCCCGGCGCAAGCCTTGACCATTCCCGCCATCGCGCGGGTCCTCCCGGTCTTCCGGGCCATCTCGGCAGTCTCGGGGTCGTCGATACAACACTTTAGCGAACAGCCGAAACTGTTGCCGGGTTTGTTGCCAATCCCGATATAGGACATTTTGACATCGGTAACGATTGGCGCTCCGGCTTGAATCGCTTTTATCCCGGCCGCCACGGCCCGGGGGTGAAAATCAAGCAACCGGGCCATCTCCGGGTCGGCGGTGGTATGAATCACTCTCTTCACTATTTCCCGTTCCCCCGGGGTCCAGGTAGTTTCCAAATCACTCAAAAGCGAATCAATAATCTGAAAACTCCGCGATTCAATCCGGCTTGGATCATGGAGGCAATGATCCTTATAAGCCAGCTCCTTAAGGCGGACTCTTACCAATTTGGCGATCTCCGGGTCGGGTCCCAGATGCCGCCCCATTTTCATTGTTATTTGCGGGAATTTGACTCTTAAAGCGGATATTAACCCCGGAATATCAACTTGAATATGGTTGCCGGCGAAAAGAAAGACCGGGATAATACTTACCTCCGTAACCTTCTCCTCGGCCAGGCGGCTAATAACCGAAGCTAAATCGGGTTCGCACAACTGAAGGTGGGCTATACGAACCACCCGGTCCGGCTCCAAGCTTTGCACCTGATCGGCTAGACGGCGGAACTCCACTTGAGAATCGCTGTTTTGACTGCCGTGCCCCAACAAAATTACCGCTGATTTCACCAGAAACTACTCCTTTATCCGATAACCGGAATTTCGTACAAACTCAATAACTTCGCCGACACTGCCCAACTTTGGCTCCGCTTGCGCAGCCGGTCTTTGAATCACCAAAAGCTTCCGCCGCATCTCCAAGGCAGCCTCGGCCTTGAGAGCGACTCCACCGGCCGCTCCCCCGTCTTTGGTCACTATCCAGGCGGCCCCGGTCGCCGCAAACAACGCTTTTAGAAGCCCCTTATCGCCGGGACCATGAAAAGCAAAGATCTGTCCGGGATGTAAACCCAAATTAAAACAAGTTTCCAGGCTTTTAACCTCAGGGTAGATTTTAACCCAAACCGGGCGTTTTTTTTCCATCCACAGGTGTTGAAAAAGAGCTAGATTCCTTACACCGATGGTGAATAAGATCCCGCCGCAGCCCTGTTCCAATATAACCGCCGCTCCCCGGTAATCCGGGACGACGATGACGCCGGGATCTCCCGGCAGCTTCGCCGCCGGTCGCTCCAGCCGGAGGTAAGGAACCCGAAGTTCCTTCGCCACCTTAGCGGCGACTTCTTTTATTTCCAGGGCATAAGGATGAGTCGCGTCAATCAACAAGTCGACATCTTCCCGGTTGATCAGCGCCGCTAATCGGTTGTTGTCGAGTTCCCCCACCAGCACTCTCAATCCGGAACCGGCCAGCTTCGCGCCTAATCCGGTGGTTACCGTCAGGATACAGGGATAGCCCAATTCTTGTAAGCTATTGGCCAATTCCCGGCCTTCGGTGGTGCCGCCCAATATTAAAATCATAGCCGGTAGCCTCTGGGCGTTATTATCCGGCCCCCGGTCACCTTGGTTTGGCTGTTGCCCACGATTACCGTGGAACTCATGTCGATCCGGTAGCCTAAAAAATGCTCCAGATCGGAGATGATTACGGTTTCATCCGGGCGAAAGGCCCCGCCGACAATTCCCACCGGAGTTTTTGGCTGGCGATGGGCCAGTAAAATATCCCGGGCTTGCTGGATTAAGCCAGGCCGGCTTTGGCTGCGCGGGTTATAAAAAACTATTATTAAATCGGCTTCGGCGGCCAGCCGGATCCGCTTGGCAATCTTTTCCCAAGGGGTCAGCCGGTCGCTCAAACTAATCACGGCAAAATCGTGCATCAGCGGAGCGCCCAACCGGCTGGCGGCGGCGGTCGCCGCTGTCACGCCGGGGATCACTTCCACCGCCATCCCTTCGGCGGCCGCCAATTCCAATATAGGTCCGGCCATCCCGTAAACACCCGGATCGCCGCCGCTGACCACGGCCACCCGCCGGCCCTGCCCGGCAAATTCAATTGCGGTTTTGGCCCGCTCGACTTCTTCGGTCATCCGGAAACTGCTGACCCTTTTATCTACCAACAAATCCTTGATTAACTGCAAATAGGTTTCATAACCGACAACCAGATCAGCCTGAGCAATCCGGAGAATCGCCTGGGAGGTCAGGTGATCGATCCCCCCCGGTCCGATCCCGACTACCGCGAGCTGTCCAACGCTACCGCCACCGTTATCTGGCCCAAATTTTGTTTGGCCCCTATCAGTTTGCCGTTTTTGGCCCCCAGTATCGCCGCTGGTTCGCATACCCCGCCCACTCCAATCGTATCCAAAACAAATTGGGAATTTTTCAAACCCGGCATCGCTTTCGCCAATTGTTCCCTGGTGAAAACAACCAGGGGAACCTCCAGTTCTTTACAGGCCTCGGTCAATCCAGGCTCCTCTTCTTTCAGGTCAATAGTAGCGATGGCCTTTAAGCTCCGGATCGACCAATAGTGCTCCCGGAAATAGCGGCGAATCGCTCCGCCGATTCTGACCCCGGGGACCCCCTTGCAACAGCCTATTCCTACCGTCAGACACCGGGGACGCAATGCTAAAACATTAAGCCCCGGAGGCAGGACCGGCGCCTCCTTGAAACCGATAATCACCAATAGTTTTTCTTCGGCCGTAAATTGGGGTGGCTTCTCCTTGACCACCCGGACATTCTCCGGCCAGTTCAATTCGAGGCCCCAATGATCCCAAACCACCAGCGGTTCTCCATTGACAATGGCCCCGCTGAATTTAGGCAGCAGATCGGGGCGGTCGATCTCCATCTTCTGTTCCTTAGCCAGCAGATCCAGGCTCGGCAGTTCGTTGATATCCGAGGCGGTGGTAATTACGGCTGTTCCTTTTAAAAATTTGGCTAAAGCCGCGGCTAATTGATTGGCCCCGCCCCAATGGCCCGAAAGCAGGCTGATGACGAACCGGCCTTCCTCGTCTATTACCAACACCGCCGGATCGGTCTGCTTGTTTTTTAAAACCGGCGCAATGCTGCGAACGGCTATTCCGGCGGCCATAATTAAGATCAGCGCCGAATATTTTGGAAAAGCCGCCTGAATCTCCTCGGCCACCGGCCCCAAGTAGCCCGGGACCTGGTCGTCGCCGGTGAGAAAACGCCGGGGAACCTTGATATCGGCTTTTAAATGGCTGGCAAGCTTTTTAGCCAGTTCCGTCCCTTTTTTGGTGAGGGCGATTACTATATAATCTTTTTCCATTTAACCTTCCTGGCGATAGCCGTGGCTAAATCCGGGCGCGTATAGCTTCGATCGGCCGGCGCCCGGTTGGAGACACTTGCCGACGATAATCAAAGCCGTTCGCTCGATCCCGGCCTGTTTTACCAGAGCCGCAATCTCCGCCAGAGTCCCCGAGACCACCCGCTCTTTCGGCCAAGATGCCTTCTCCACTACAGCGGTTGGGGTATCCGGCGTTAAAACTGTTTGTAAATCCTTTACCACCTGTTCCAGTTGTTGAATGCTTAAAAAAATACAAAGACTACTTTGGTGTTTAGCCAACTCCACTAAGGATTCCCGCTCCGGGACCGGGGTCCTTCCCGCGACCCTGGTCAGAATCAAGGTTTGGGTTAGATCCGGGACCGTGTACTCAATCCCTAAAGTAGCGGCGGCGGCCAGGAAGGAACTGACGCCCGGTACTATTTCCCAGGGAATATCCCTTTCCCGCAGCCACTGCATTTGTTCATGCAGAGCCCCGTAAAGCGACGGGTCGCCGGTATGTAGTCTAACCACGGTCCGGCCTTTCCGGTAACCATCTTCCAACCGGGCCATAATTTCTTCCAGGGTCAAGGGCGAACTATCGACTATCTCCGCGTTAGGCCCGGCCATCTCTAAAACTGCCGGATTGATTAAGGAACCGGCCCAGATTACCAGATCAGCTTCGGCTAATAATTTTTGGGCTTTCACCGTCAACAGCTCGGGATCGCCCGGCCCCGCGCCCACTATGTATACCGGTCGCATTATGACTCCTTGTTACCGAACTCATCCTTGCTTTTCTTACCCGGGTGAGTTCCCAATTTTTCGGTAAACTCTACTAAACTTTTATCGCGATTTGGATGCAGAATCACGATGGTGAAATAATCAACCTGCTCCGGCTGAAAATCCCGGCTTAAAAAAGTGATTTTTTCCGCCGGCATCCCGCAACGTTCGACGATTACACCGGTTCCGGCAGGGCAATCCCGCTGAAAGCAACCGATTAACTCCTTCAGACCGGCCGTGGGTTTATAAATAACCAGAGTCTCGTAGCTCCGGCAATATTCGCTGAATTGCCCCGGCCCAACTTGCCCGGTGATGAGGAGCAGCCGGTCGCCTTCGGCGGTCAGGTGAAAATTACTGCGGGCCGCCGCCGCGCACATCCCGGGAATTCCGGGAACAGTCACCACCCGGATCATAGGAAACCTTTCCCGGATCCCCCGGTACAGATACAAATAACTCCCGTATAACAAAGGGTCTCCCA
>JBLNCU010000038.1:0-3913 GCA_050260935.1 Bacillota bacterium | reverse complement strand
GCGATGAATTGACCGGCATCGGGATCGACATGGGCGATCAGGCGCATGTGGCCATCGTCGCCCCCAACGGCCAGGAAGGTATCCGGCCTCTGGCATTTTATCAAATTGATGTTGAAGATTTGGTCGCGCTCACCCAGGCACTTGAAACAAAATATAATGCTGGCGCGCTGGTGATTGACGCGATGCCCTATAAAACCGAAAGCAAAAAGGTTGTTCGGGGCTTGAAGAAAGCCAAAGGATTCATTCAATATTTTAAAGGCGATGACCTGAAGGAGGGCGTCGAGGGCGAGGATGACCGGGCTGTTAATAAAGTTTCGGTCGACCGGGACGGTTCGCTGGATGACACCACCGACCTGTTCGCCACCCAACCGCCGTTGGCGTTACTGCCAAAGCCAAGAACCACCGAAGAAGAACAGATTTTAAAAACCGTTAAAACGCACCTTTTAAAACTGGTTAAAGAAAAGATTGGCGGAGAAGACGGCGACCCCGTCATTCGATATAAGAAAAACGTCCCGAATCATTTTGGGATGGCGCTCAACTCGGCGCGGATCGCCCTACGGTTGGCAATCGGCCACAGCGTCCAGACCGGGCCGACTGAATACACCACGGTCGAATCAAGACGGATGAGCAATGTTAAGGGGGCGTATTGAATGATAGGCTATAAAAACTTTCGCGGCCAGATTCTCTTTGTCGATTCCGGCATGGGCGGGAACAATTTCATGACCTGCATTAAAAAGTCAAATGGCGGAGTAAGGCGCTTTGTTTCAAAGTTGCTTCCGGTACGTTCTGATCGGGAACATGCCGAAGATGACCTCCGTAAATACGCCCAAATCGCCAAAATGCGTAAAGTCGAATTGCCCGATGACTACCGAACCAACCGCAACTATGTCGGAGTCGCCAAATGAAAAGGATTCCAATTAAAGTCGCTAAAACAATATCCTCCGATTACAATTGCCCGGAAGTTGTAATTTTTGCTTATGACCCTGTGACCGGTAGGCAACATGTAACAACCTACGGGAAGACCATAGAACAATGTAAAGATGCGGCGCGAGCAGGAAACCACCTTAAAAAACATTTAGGCTGGCCAGAAGAACTTTGTCATGCTCAACCGGCAAGAGCAAAAGCCAGAGATATCCGATCAAAGGAGCCTATTAATGTTAATTTGGAACCGTGAAACCCGCAGACATTACAAACTTAAAAAACGTTGTTTGCGCAAAAAAACAAATCGACGTAAACGATATGGCGGCAACAGATAAGGAGTAATCAAGATGCCTATTCTAGACCGATACGGAAAACCATATCCGTCCAGACCGGAAACCCAGGAGATCGCAATCCTTTCAGTCCGCGACCGGTATTCGACATATCCGTCCCAAGGACTGACCCCGGAACGGCTAGCCGCCATCTTTAAAGAGGCCGACCAGGGCGATGTCTACCGTCAGATGGAACTCTTCGAGGAGATGGAGGAAAAAGACACTCATCTTTACTCCATCCTGCAGACCAGGAAACTGGCGGTCCAGGGGTTGGAATGGGATCTGATGTCCTACTCCGACGATTCGCAAGACAAGAAGATTGCCGACTTTGTCACTGATGTATTAGAGAATCTGGAGAACTTTGAGGATATTTTGCTTGACCTGCTGGACGCTATCGGGAAAGGATTTAGCGCCGCCGAAATCATGTGGTCCATCCGGAACGGACAGGCTTGGATTGATAATATCGAATGGAAACCAGGCAAACGGTTCACCTTTGACGACCAATGGCAGCTCCGGCTTTTGACTGATGATGCTCCAACCCATGGAATCGAGCTGCCGCCCGGTAAGTTTATAGTACACAACTATAAAGCCAAGTCCGGCCATCCGAGTCGGGCCGGGGTGATCCGGGTCTGTGGTTGGATGTACCTATTTAAAAACTATGACATTAAAGACTGGATATCCTTTGCGGAGGTTTTTGGCAAACCGCTCCGCCTTGGGAAATATCCCGCTGGCGCTACCAAAGAGGACAAAGAAAGTCTGATGAAGGCACTGGTTATGTTGGGAACCGACGCTGCCGGTATCATCCCGGAAGGCGCTTTGATAGATTTGATTGAGACTAAGGGAACCACCGGCACCAACATTTATGATCGCCTGGCGGAATTCTGCAACAAGGAAATGTCAAAGGCGGTTTTAGGGCAGACATTAACCAGCGAGGTCGGTTCTAACGGGAGTTATGCCGCCGGTAAAGTTCATAATGAAGTCCGGCAGGATTTAAAGGAAGCTGACTGTAAAGCGGTGGCCAAGACCATCCGGCGCGATATTATCAAACCGCTAGTCATTTTCAACTTTGGGGAAGCAGCCGCCGATCGGCTGCCTTGGATCAAATTTCACTATGAAGAACCGGAGGATTTGGAGTCATCGGCTAAGACCTATGAAACATTAATCAATGTCGGGCTGCCGGTGGCCGCCGAACACCTCTATGATAAATTCGGTATCCCTAAACCTACACCCGGACAGCAGCTTGTGACTCCGTTGAAACCGGCCATGCCGGATCTGTCAGCTTTAACGAACCGGCTTGCCTTGAAAGATACAACGAACCAACCGCCGACTTTTCGCGAGGCGCAGCAGGCCGTCGACGGTCTGGCCGACCGGGTACTGGGTGACGGAGTCGCGGCCATCCGGAAGATGATTGAACCGTTTTTAGAGATCATATCCAATGCGGAGTCCCTGGATGGACTGAGGGAAAAACTGTTGGCCGCCTACCCGGATCTGAAAACCGAAGAGTTTGAGGAGTTGGTTGCCAAAACAATGTTCATGGCCGACCTCTTCGGGAGGTGGAGCGCCAGTGGCAACAATTAAAATCGAGCCACTTCCATTTGAAGAAGCAATCGAATTTTTTGAGACAAAGCTGGCGTTAAAACCGGACGATTATGCCAAGTTGCTTGAAGAGGTTAAAGTTAAAGCCTTTACCGTTTCCAACATTTCATCCTTGGATGTATTAAATGACATTCTGAACGAGTTGGACAAAGCGGTCGCTGATGGGTTAACTCCCCAGGAATTCCGGCAGGCGGTCAATGAAATGTTAACCCGGCGCGGCTGGGAAGGGATGACTCCCTATCAAGTCGACAATGTTTTCCGGACAAACATCCAGACCAACTATAACGTGGGCCGGTATAAACAGCAGACCGATCCGGAAGTGGTCAAGTCAAGGCCGTATTGGATATACGACGCAGTTAATGATAAAAGAACCAGGCTCACCCACTTGGCCTTGGACGGTACCGTCCGGCGCTATGACGATCCGTTTTGGGACACCTGGTATCCCCCAAATGGGTTCCGGTGCCGTTGCGGGGTCCGCACCGCATCGGAGAGGGATATTAACCGAAAGGGGCTGACAGTCCAGACCGGCCCGCCTCCTGCCTATGCCAAGACCGCCGTCGGGACCGGAGCGGTACCCTTGATACCGGACAAAGGATTTGCTTATAACCCAGGCAAAGCAGCCTGGAAACCGGACCTTTCAAAGTATCCGGATGAACTTCAAAAAGCGTACCGGCAAAAAATGAAACGCTAATTTAACGGATTAAAAACCGTTTAAACATCGTTTAATACTGATTTAAAGACCATTTTAAAAGGGGGTGTTTTTGGTGAAAAAGTTATAAAAAATGATCCGAATGAAACAAAAAACAATATTTCGAAGCCTTAGAATCGCTTCTAAGGCGATCAATGATGCCGGATCGATGGATTACCTTCAAAAAATTTTTTAAACGTTTTTAAAAAGGGTTTGAAACGAATTAAACGGGGTCGGGTGATCGGTTAGAGATGAAAAATCGAGTTGAACCAAAAATTCAGGGCAATGCCCACCTGTTACTTTATGCTCTGTCAGCCGACGGTACGCTGCCGAATGAGATTCAATTATTACCGTTCGGACAAGTAAAAACCGCTAAAGG
>JBLNCU010000037.1:0-24084 GCA_050260935.1 Bacillota bacterium | reverse complement strand
TAATAAGCGACCACATGGCGGGATTGGAGATACCGACGAAATTGCCGTATTCTTCCTCGGGAATATTCAGCCCCAGATTCCGGAAGAGCCGCCGGCAGATTTGGAGATAGACCGATTCACTATCGATGATTACTCCGTCCATATCGAAAATTACCGCTTTTAGCATTAATTCACCTCGTGATGTTAGAAAATGCTCCCGCTGTTCTTTTGAATATTATTCGCAACTGTTTGCTGATCTCCTGTTAACCGCGGAAAAACAGTGTTAATCCGTGTCTTCGTATCCCCTTATCCCATCGTGGTCAGGCCCGCAACTTAGGCATCAGGACCCGGGGTAAAAATTTTCAAGATGGAATCATAGGTTAAATCCGGCACGGAACGGCGGGCTTCCCTGTACAATATAGTGAGAGAGAGGTGTTCATGATGGCTAAGTATTGGGTGGTCGGTGTCTGCCAGATTTACAATGAATTACGCAAGGAAAACCTGGAACGGTTTGTGGAGTATTTTAAACCGCTTGTGAATGACTTGGTAGTATACGACGACGGAAGCACGGACGGTAGTTATCAGTACATGCTGGAACATACCCCCCATGTCATTAACGGTAAAAAAAATGATTTCGCCAATGAACGGCGGCATAAACAAATTTTGCTGCAAAAGGCTTTGAAACTGAACCCCGATTTTCTGCTCTGGCTGGATGCCGATGAGGTGATGACAGCCAATGCCGGCGCCCGGCTTCAAGAGATGTGCCATTATTGCCTAGAGAATCAAATCGACGGACTAAGTTTTCACGAGCTGAATTTGTGGCGAAGTTCCTCCTGGAGGAGGATAGACAGCCTCTTCAACGACGGCTGGTTTGTCCGGCTCTGGAGGGTTACCCCCGGGATGGCCTATTCGGAGATTAAACCCGGTTTACATCAAATTCCGTTTCCATCCAATATTAAAAAAATTGAAGCTGTTCCCGATGTTAAGGTGCTCCACTACGGTTTCTCCTCAGAGAAGAGGCTGGCTTATAAATATCTGGTTTACCAATCCCACGGCCAAAGCGGCTATGTCATGCTGGACCGGTTAATAGACGAGCGTTCTATGGTTTTAGAGAAGGTTCCTCCGGAGTTATTCCCGGACGGTTTATGGGTTGACGACCCCCAACCCGCCCCCATAACCTGGGAAGAGGCTCTGTCCTATGTCGAGCGATACCGGGAAGAGGTCTTCCGGCCATGAAATATTCTATCTGTTGCTTGATCTACAAAAGTATCGCCTGGTTGAATTTTAGCCAGCAACAAGTGGGGAAATGGAGTCAGCTCCAGATAACTTGGCGAACTAATTGGGAGATTATGTTATTATAACCAACATGGGTGTTTTCATCGATTAAATTCTCAAAAATCACTGCCTCCGGATGGCCGGCGAACCAATGAAGCCCGATAGACTTTTCTGTTAAGTAAAAGGTGTAAGGAGTGTGAAAAATATAAGGAACCATCGTGTAATTCAAGGGGTATACCACCTCCGCGCCGATATTGCCAAGGTTTAAACCGGGAAAGCGTTGCTGAATGAGGGTTATTTCCGGAAAGTAATGGTTCAAAATACCCGACCCGATACTCTGGTAATTTCCCTTATCCAGCATCCCGTATGATTGGCTATTTATAAACCGGTAGTAAGGATTGTTCGGTGAACTGAGCAGAAAACCAATGGAATGATAGACCCCAGTGTCATCAGAATGAAAACAGATTAAGGTATCCAAATCCCTATCAGTTTGATTGTTCAGATAAAAATCATCCAGTGGCCGGAAATAGATAATATCAATATCCGACCAGAGTCCTCCGACGTTGGCCAAAAGATACCATCTTAAAAAATCGGCTTTAAAGGTTTCGGGCATATAATTGTCCATGCCATGATGGCTAAAGTCAACCTCCACCTTTTCAATGCTCATCGCGAACAAACGCTCTAAATAATTCGGTCCGCTAAACTTCCCGGTCTGTTCCTGACTGGACCAGGTTTTTTCGCCCCGGTATCTGATTTTCGGGTAATAAAGCCGGATATGCCAGTCCGGGTTGTACTTTTTAAAAGAATAAACGCTCAAATAACGTAAAAAGGATATGGTGTCATTGCCCCAGTAGAAATGCGCTACTTTGGGAATTCTCGCCAAATGCCACATTTTATAATCTCCCCCAATCCCGGTTGATATTACGGACGATCTGATTTTTCCGGGCTAAATATAAATTCCGGTTATGATGCCATTCCGGGCTCTCCCCTACTTGATACATATAGCGGGGATGGTACAAATGCACCGCCTTGGCCCCGGTCTGTTGGATATTGCATCCATAATTTTGTAGCCGTTCGATTAGATCATTGTCATCAAAGGCAATCCCGGTCAAATCCTCATCATACCCGCGGATAGCCATGAAATGCGCCCGGTCCATGGCTAGTAAAAACGGGAGGTTAACGTTTAAATCCACTAGGCTGTAAAATAAATCCTGGTTATACTGGCCTTGGGTCCGAGTCACATAATTTAGGAAAACAGCATCACGGTCATCTTTACCGATAGGGACCGTAATTAAGGTATTGTTTTGTAAAATCGGACCGGTTAATTGATTGATAGTCTCTCCGACATGAAACATTTCGGCGCAGGAAAGAATCAGGACCCGGCCGGAGGCACGCCGGGCCCCGATGTTAAAGGCAAAACCCGGAACCCGCCATTTAACTTCAGCGTTCAAGTTTCGCTGCCCGGAAAAAAAATACTTGATGTTTAATTTCCCCGAGTATTGATTGCATACAGCCTCGGTCTCATCATTTATCCCGTCATTGACCACAATTATCTCTAAAGGAAACGGAATGTTCTGTTTTGCCAGTGAGAAAAGTCCCCACCTCAAAAGGTTTGCCCTTTGAAAGCTGCTAATAACAATGGATGCTGTATAACTCATTTTAATTTCCCTCCGTACCGCGCCTTTCTATGAACCGGCTCAACTTGGCTATAAACCGCTTCCAATTGGCTAACCGAATCGGCGATGTTAAAGTTCTGTTTGATGATTTCTAAGCCTTCCTCAGCCAGAAGCCGCCGGTGAGCCTGATCTTTCAATAAAACCGCCAATCTCTCCACCAACTCGGCTGGGTGCAACTCCCGGTAACCGCGGCGGTTCAACAAAACTTCCCGGAAATTGGAATTATCAATAGGACCGGCAAAGCCGTAACTGTTCATGGCAAAAACCGGGCGGTAACAGGCCATAGCCTCAAGCGCCGCCCGGTCACAGGCTAAACAAAGGTCAGCCCTGGCGATATAGCCGCGGACATCGTTTTGAGGACCGGTAAAATGGACTGTCAAATTGGAAACCGCCCGGTCCAATTGAGCCGCCAAGGAGCGGAGTTCACTGGCCCGGCTGCCATCCCCTACAATAATCAGGTCCAATCCCTTTACCAAACAGGACAGATTTTCAACGCATTGCAACAAACTCCTAATCGGGCGCTCTTTCCCATCGTCAAAACGGCTGATAACGGTAAGCGTATACCGGCCGGAACCAACTTTTTTCAAAGGCCGGGGCGAAAAAAAGTCCAAGTCGATTCCGTTGGGAATCACCACTACCTTTTCCGGATGGGCGGTGCTACTTTTCAATATTCCGGCAACACCATTATCCACGGCAATAATCTTTTGAACCCGTTCACTGATGAGATTTCCCTGGATCGACCGGTCCAGCCCGAAATCATACAGACCGTGCATGGTAACAAAGAAGGGTTTTGAGAGAGCAACGGCTAAATCAAATCCTTTAAAGATGGCGGTAAACGGATGAGCGTGAATGATCTCCGGCTGAAAACCATTTAAATCGTTAACCGGGTCATCCGACCAGCAACCATGAAAAAAGCTCCGGTTATTCCGGTTAATTAGACTAATAAGGTCCGGTTTCGTATAAGCGGTATATAAAAACAGTTGGTGCCCGCGGCGCAGCAACTCATTACTGAATGCAACAATATGAGTCTCCAACCCTCCCATTAATAAAAGATCCGCTAAAATAACAATCCTCACTTCTTGGCCTCCGGTAATGCATTCTCTGAAAAAAGTAAAACTTAAACCGTTTATCTATAATTTATGATTTTTTCTAAAGTCCGGTGTTATTCCTCCGACCCAAAGAGTTATTCTATATGCACTGAAATAGGGCTAAATAATTCCTTCTTGCGCATTATCGACTTTTGAAACTTATTTCAGGATTTTATAAATTTCCGGCTTAATCGGCTTACTAATTAATCTACGTTTTTTTAATGATAAATTTACCACCGTGTTACTGGGCTTGTCCGGATTTTATTTGAAAAAATATCGCTTAACAACCGGTTGCCCCGGGCATTATTTGCTTAAAGCTGTAGCAAATAGCCTTTCCAGCTGGTCGAGGGTGTCCTCCAGGTTAAAATAGCGATGGACGATGCTGCAACCGTTTAGACCAATTTTGGCGCGGTACCTCTTTTTCATGGCGATTGTCGAAATAATTTCGGTCAGTTCATCTTCGGCGGCTGGCCGGTAACCGCTTCGCTTAAAGAGAATAGTTTCGTAATTGTTTTTGGTAATCACTCCGGCAAAACCATTGGCATTCACGGCTAAAACCGGTCTCTGGCAAGCCATTGCTTCTAAAGCGGCGCGATCACAAGCTGCGACAATATCGGCCACCGCCAAGTAACGTTTTATATTCAGCTGCCGCCCAACTGCGAGTACTTGGTAATGATAACCCGGACTATGAATGCTCCGGATTTCATCCTGCAGTTGCCCGAAACCCGGCCCATCCCCGACAATAATCATATTTAAGCCCCGGAGCAAAAAACCCCATTTAGGCGCCAGCCTCACCAGCTGAAAAATGGGAACTTCTTTCCCGTCGCCCAGCCGGCTGATAATGGCCATAGTAAACCACTTGGGATTAAGGCCTAAGCTAAAGCGTTGATCAATATTCAACGGAAGGGGCTGGAAGATATTTAAGTCTATTCCGTTATGAACGATCAGGACTTTCTCTGGAAAGGAGGCATTTTGGGCTAAAACAGCAGCTACCCCTTGATCAACCGCTATTATGGCCTGAACCCTTTCCCCGATGGAGTATCCCAGCGGGGAACGGTCGATTCCAAAATCGTATAAACCATGAATTGTGATAAACAATGGCTTTTTTAAAGCTATGGCCATTTGATGGCCACGTACAATAGCCGTAAAAGGGTGGGCCTGAATAATGTCGGGGGCGAAATTTTTGACATCCCAAACCGGATTATCCGACCAGGGGACATAGACGAATTCCGGATTGGTCTGGTCTATTTGGGCCAGTAAATCAGGAGCCGAAGCGGCAACATTCAACAAAACCCGGTGCCCCCGGCGCAAAAACCCGTTGACCAACGAAATGATATGAGACTCAACCCCACCCAGTTCCAAACGATCGGCTATGATGGCGATCTTCACGCTTTTCCTCCATTTATTAATTATCCCGGGAACACCGGTCACCCATAGGTTAAACATTGAAATGCTTTTGGATAATCATCCGAATCCTCCGGCAACGTTCTTCCCAGGAATTATACTTGGCCAGCAACCGCCCTTTTTGAGTAATTTCCATCCGTTTTAAAGGATTTTGCAACAAGGTCAATACTTGACGGCAGTTTCTTTGAAAATCAAGGAACCCTTCGCTCAGCCAGATTACTTCCGGCAGTTCGGGGACTTCCGGCAACCTAGTTGAGACCACCGGTTTTCCAGCGGCCAAGTACTCCCATAATTTGATGGGGTTGGCGTGTTTAGTGATTTCATTTAATAAAAAAGGAATCAACATCAGATCAAAGCTCTGGATATACAACGGCAACAACTTGTAATCACGCGCCCCCAGCCAATAAAGGTTGCCGGCTTCCGGCAGTTTGACATTGTGTTGTTTCGGACCGACAATAACCAGATTCCAATGAGGATTATTAACGGCGGTATCTTTTAATAAATCAAAATCAAGCCACTCGTAAACCGCCCCTACAAAGGCCAGTCGCGGCCGCTTAATGGGTTTGATTTCCGCGGGTTCAACCCCGGTATAACTGCCGCATTTACTGAAATGGCTATAATCAGCCGCGTTAGGAATCAGATAAACGTGATTATGCCGTTGAGAACGAGTCTCATATAACATCCGGGCCGAGGTTAAGACAACATCCGCTCTTTCCAGTAGTTCATTCTCCCACTCCCCGGTCGCGGGATCGGCCCAACTGAAAGAAGCGAAGCTATCAACGCAATCATAAACAACGCCTCGTTCATCCAATTGGCCTATAAGGGAAACCGCCGACAGATCATAAATCCATAATAAAGGCCGGGAAAACTTTAATAAAACTAGCGTCTTTTGAAGCTGTTCCAAAAGCAACTCCGCGTTTTCCGCATAAAGCTCTCGCGGGCTGCCGGTTTCGCCGTTGCCGATTTTTAAAGGGGAAAATACTTTTAAGAATCCGTTAATATTTTTGACCCTCCCGGATATTACATTTTTATTTTCTTCGTAAGCTTGATATTCGCTACGGGATACCGGGTATGGGGGGTCAACATACAGAACCTGGTAATCCTGGCTAAGCCTGGACATAATTTGTTGCGGCCGTTGCCATAAAAAATGCCAATGGGTCGAAGACATACAAACTATTTGGCCCTTCATTTGTGTTTTAAAGTAAAGTGGGCTATTTTGGGACAACTTCGGGTCACCTCTTGTTAGTTAAGCGTTTACGATCCGATCTTAGTTCTAAAACGTATCGTAAATTACCCTAATGCAGAGTTATTTCCAAGAAATTTTCTGAAAACCCAGTTCGTCATTTAAGATCTTATGTTTAGCCCAAAAGACCCGTGTTGTGCCAAAACCATAAGTTATCCGTACCAAGTTGTATTAAACTTCCGGACAGCTTTAATATACGCTTATCGTAGCGAACCGGTATAAAGTATTATAATTGTTGAAAGGCGTTGATAATTTGGAGAGCCCGGTTGCGATAAGAATGTTTCTCATAGACCTCCTTTTGCGCTTTAAGGGCGATCCGCCGCCGTTCGTTTTCGTTTAAAGCCAGGATTAGATCAACGGTGGCGATGGTTTCGGCGGTGTTGTGGGTCTGATAAATGAGCTCCCCAAATACATTTTCCTGGGCCTTGGTATAATGGCCCAGGTAAAGCCCCCCACCGCAAGCCAGCGCCTCAAAAGGCCGCATTGAGGTTTGAGTTAAGGAGGTACCATCGCAATTTAAACCCAGAATTATTTTGGCGGAACTATAAACAGCCGGCATCTCTTCATAAGGAAGCAATCCACCGTATACTTCCGGATAAGACAAAAGATTGACCGGCCGCGTGGAATCATCCCACCATATGCCCCAAATTTTCAATTGATACCCCCTTTTTATCAAAGGTAAAATAAACCATTCCACCTCTTTATAACGGGATGAATAGTTGTTGGCTACCAGAACCAGATCATACTTATAATTGTCGCATACCCCCATGAAACGGTGAAATTCAGGATTGCAGCCAAAGAGAAGCAATTCGGCTTTTTTCCCCAAGCCCCGATAAACAGGCACTTTTTCAATGGTAGTGGTGAAGACGTAATCTACATACGGAATATATGTTTTAAGGGTAATCTCGGTACAAATCGGATCTTCGATAGCCCAATAAAGATGGGGAATCTTATAAAAGTCGGCAATTTCACAGGTTGTTCCGGGATCAAAGCCCGGATGACCCTCGGTAAATAAAAAATCCGGCCTAAATTCCCCGATGGCCTTTTTTAACCTTCTCTTATGTTCAGCCAAGGATTGTCCCCATAAGCGTTCAGCTTCCCCCATCATTATTTTTACTTCATGACCAGTCTGGCGAAAACCCTCAGCCAGGCCATATTTTATTAATGGGGGATCATTAGTGAATAAAATCTTCATTTTCTCCTCCATGGATTGTCCCTAAAGCCGGATATAGACACAATTCAAGTTATTACAGCTGATAATTAAGATAAAGCAATGCTTCTTTGAAGTTATTGACGCCGGCTTTGCGAAAAAGAGATTTCAGGGCAATAATTTTACTTCATCGCTGCTATATGTTATTCAGAAAGCCCTTAAATGGTGGTAAAAAGCTTATTAACCAAAAGCACCAAAAAAAGCCCGCTAAAAAATTTAGCCGGGCTTTATTTAAGCTACCTTTGAATGAATTAATGCTTAGAAGCAAAAATTACATAACGTGCTGAAGGTGTTGGAAGGATGTACCGTGACAATTCCTTGCGGGCATGGTAAGGTAAGATTTTCTACTTTCAAGGATACCGTCTGGAGGATTTGGGATACCGCCAGAATAATTTCAATATTGGTCAATCCCGGAGTGCTGAATTGCAATAAGGAAATTGCTTGGTTGAGACGGCCTATAATATCCCCTTTTCTAACGGCGTTTATAGGAAGGGCTTGAGCAGCCCCTTGTACCAGCAGGATTTGCGATATCAAGTTATTGGCTGTAGTCGCCGTTAAACCGGCGGGGTTGCTTAAAAAGGCGTCAACCGCCTGGGATGCACTTGAGATGGCTTGAAGAATTGAACATTTACTCATCTAAAATCACCTCCGCTTTTAATTTATGTAATTAAAAGCAACGAGGCGATGTAAAACACCTCAGAAAGGCTGTTTTCCTAATAAATTATGTTTTTTACTCATAATATAAAAGCGCTATGAAAAAGGCAACCTAACAGCCTATAGCCTGATATCATAGAATTTCTAATATTTTTCGACTTAAAATCCTAAACCCGGCCGTAATTAAACCATATTTTAAAAAGATCTTTTATGGCAAATTTACATTTTTAGCTAGTTTGTTTTTTTAACCGCTCCCGCCAATAATCCAATAGATCCGCCAAAGTCCGTTCAAACGGTATCAACGGCTCCCATCCGGTCGCCTTATTAAACTTTTTATAAGTGCCCAAAAGGAGCGGGACATCCGAAGGCCTTATCCGGGTAGGATCGGCGCGGACATCAATCTCTTTTTTTGAATAGCCCATTAATATTTGCAAGACTTTACGGATTGTGTATGCGCTTCCACTGCATATTTGGTATACTTCCCCAGCCTTTCCTTTCTGTAAAGCCAGCCAGTAACCACGGACCACATCCCGGACGTCCGTAAAATCCCTTTGCGAATCCAAATTACCAACATAGACGATGGGAATTCTGATGCCTAATTCTATTTCCGCCACTTGCCTGGCAAAGTTCGAGGCCACAAACAATTCCCCCTGACGCGGCCCGGTGTGATTAAAGGCTCTGGTTCGGATAATGTCCAAGCCGTAACTGTTGAAGTATTGAAAACCCAAAAAATCCTGGGCCGCTTTACTGACACCGTGAGGGCTCAAAGGCCGCAAAGGATTTTCCTCTTTAATCGGGAGTTCGTTATCGAAAACCAAGCCATATTCCTCGCTGGAACAAGCAATCAGAACCCGGCAATCAGGGGAGGCTTTCCTGATTGCCTCCAGGATATTGATCTGGCCAATAATATTATTGACCACCGTATCATTGGGACTATTCCAGGAGGCCGGCACATAACTGTGACCCGCCAAATGGAAGATATATTTTGGCTTTACATATTCGATCAGGTCCCAGACTGATTTGGTATCCCGGAGTTCGCATTCACAAAACTTGATCCGGTTTTCGATCAAGGAGAGATTCCCCCGGTTGCTTCGCCAGCGAACTGCGCCGTAAACTTCGGCTTCGTCAATGTTTTTAACAATATAATCCGCTAAATGACTTCCCGAAAAGCCGGTAATTCCGGTAATTAATACCCTCACCAAACCCCTCCGTTCTTCCGCCCCTTTGGCGTTTGTCCCTTTAGTAATATTTACGCTAAAAGTGGACCGGACAGAATAAAAAAGTCAAATACAAAGGTGTTTGCAGACAAAGACTTCAGGAATCAGATCGCAAAAAAAATCCCAGGTATCTGCCCTGGGATTTTCTTTAGGGATCTGCGATTTGGACGTCGGTTACTACTGTGATTGGAGTGGGAGCCGGATCCCCGACTCTTTGCAGCATGACTGTTTGTTTAGTTACCTTCAAAATACCCGGGCCGGAAACATCAGTCACTGCCTCAAATTGTTGAAATACGGCTCCGGAAGGTGTTAAGATCAATCCCTGAACCGCGACTTTGGTTTCGATAACTCCCGGCCCGGAAACATCGGTTACAACTTGGAATGTCGACCCGGGCTGTTCGCTGCCTTCAACCTGCGCCAGCAGAACCACGGTTTGGTTGACGGCGGTCCCGGAAGCGTTTAGACTAAAAATGACGTCTTCGACTGTAACCGTTACATTAGTAATCTGTCCCGGAGTGACGCCCGGCACCTTGACTAGGATCGAGAAAGGCGCCTGTTCGTTAATTGATCTCACGATATTGTCGGTTCCGACAAAGGTAATGGTTTTATCGAGTGTTCCTTCAACCAATACCCCGTCCGGCACAACTTTAAAGGTTACCCCGGTGGCGATGGCGGTTATTTCTTTGATCTTGATGGCAGTAACCGGCAGCTGGAATGTGAGTGTCAATATCACCTGTTGCTTAGCGACAACGGCGGCAGCAGGCGTAACTACCGTTACTTTAGTGACAACCGGCTTTACGGGAGTTACCGGTGAGACAATTGCCTCTTGAAGCACTGCCAGAACTTGTTTGGTATTCTCCCCGACCACCTGCTCAAGTTTGAAGAGCGGGCCTATTCCGACAACCAGGTTTGCTTGAATCTCTTGAGTTATCACCGCGGTGACGGCGAAAATCACTTTTTGCCGCAGTTCAAAACTGGAGAGCAAATCGAAGAAAATACCCTCGATTTTAGTGGTCAGATGGACGTTTTCTCCGGGAGCGGCGCCGGGAATATCCAGGAATAATGAGACTGGAATATCCTCCGCTTGATGATGTTCGATATTATCTGTGCCGATAAAGAAGACTTGTTTATGGATGACACCCTGAACTATAACTTTGTTGGGTATTATGTTGGTGACTATATTTTGCAGTTTAGCGGTAATCTCCCGGATCTTAATGGCCGGGGTATTTAAAGTTATTACGGTTTCAACCAATTCTTGGTTGGTGTTCTCCCCGACAAATTCTTCCACTTTAAATAGCGGGCCGTTTCCCAAAGTTACCGTTTGCAGGATACTTTCGGTGACTTTAACGAAGAACTCCAGCACCGCCTTTTGCCGAACCACTGTCGGCGAGATCAGGTTAAAGAAAATTGCCTCGATACGGGGGCTCACTTCAACATCCATTCCCGGAGCCGCCCCAGGTATGTCTACAAATAAACTGAACGGTATTTCCTCGGCCTGATGGCGTCCGGTATCAGCGGTGTCGATAAAGAATATCTGTTTATGAAGGATCCCCTGGATTATAACTTTATCGGTAATAGTCTCCACAGTGACATTGGTGATGGTTCCCACTATCTCATCGATTTTAACAGCCGGGGTAAACAGGGTAACATCGGTTTCAATTAATGTTTGGGCGGAGTTTTCCCCGACCACTCTCGGTAAAAGCAACGTTGGGCCGGTACCCGGCAACAGGCCTAATTGCGCGCTTTCAGTAACTTTCACAAAGACTTCGATGATGATTTTTTTCGTGACGCTTAAACCATCCGGCGCTAATTCGACGATTATATCTTCAATCACCGCCGTAGCTTGAGCGTTCATCCCAGGTTGTACCCCCGGTATATCTACAAAAGTGCTGAAATGGCCTTCACCGGCCATATGGTGAACAATCCCGTCATTTCCTACAAAAAACACCTGATCATGGATTAAACCCTGGACGATTACTTTATTGGGAATAATTTCAGCTACAACATTTAAAAGCTTTCCAATGACATTTCGCACCTTAACGGCGAAAAACGGTAACTGGCCGACCTGAACGGCTTCCAGTTGAGTATTTCCGGCTAAGACAGAAGTAGCCGGTATTGAACTGGTGGCAATTTTGGTTCCGCTGGAATCATTGGACTTGACTGCTGTAGGGAGTTGGCTCCCGGAACTGCTGGAAGTGCTGGCTAAGACCTCCACTTTCTTGCTTGAAACTACAGCCTGACCCGTTGGCTGTGGCTCGGACCCTTCAAATATATCTATAACCTCATCGGATACCTCTATTTCTTTGATATAGGCATTACTGTCAAGAGCTTCCTCTGTTAAGTTGATAATTATATCTTCATCTCCAGCCGCCTTTCTTCTACGGGCGGTTGAAGCTTTGGTTTTTGATTTGGTTTTGCCGGTTTTTCCGGTCTTACTGATTTTTTTCCTGATTTTAGTTTTCGGCTCCCCATCAGCCTCCGTTTGCCCGGAGGTTGCTTTCAGGCTCCGTTTTTTCAGGGGTTTTGTCTCAGTTATTTCCTCCTTGACCTCTTCGGTTTCCATTTATCTTTCTACCTCCTTTCTAGTAAATCCGGCGGCCTGAAACCGCCGAATCCGGTATTCTTGAAAGGGTTTAAAATTCTAGTACAGTATATGCAATCGTCCAAGTATGTGCCATAAACCAGGCAAATTCGAAAATAAATCGCCGTGGACTAATCCACCAGGGCCCGGTAAAATGTTTTATGATTGAAAATTGCATAAAAAATAGGGGCTTAGACAAGCCCCCGCAACTTAATCTCACCCTAGGAACAGCTGGGTGATCATCGCCCCATACGGCCCTCCGCGGATAACGCCAACCCCGATCCTGGTAAATTGAGGATTGAGGATATTACTGCGATGAGCCGGACTGGCCATAAAATACTGGAATGCTTTTTGAAAATTACTCGTTCCGGCAAGGTTCTCGGCTGCAACCCGGTAGATGATCCGTTCCCGTTTCAATTGGTCATATATTGAGCCGAAACGTTCCGAAATGTGACCGAAATAATTATGGTCGACCATATCGCGGCTTTTCTCTTGGGCCAGTTTAACCAGGGAAAAATCAATCTTTAACTCATTTAAACCAGCTTTCGCTCTTTCCTGGTTGATTAAAGAGATCATTTTCAACTCCTCATTCGATAAAACGGCGTGGTTAACGTCGGCTGAAGAGTCCTGCCCGGTGAATTCTTTTTCCAAAAAAGCCAGTGATTTTTGAACGGTAGTCTGCCATTCCTGCTTGGAATTCTGCTGCTGTTGCAATGTTTTTGTTGGCTCTTGATAACTGCGATCTGCTGCTTCGGCTAGGGTAGGATTGGTGACAATGATCATTAGCGCGACGATTGCGGAATAACATGCCAAAGTAATTTTTCTTGATATGCTCGAAATGTTGCTGCCCATTAACTCTCCTTATACTGTCAAATTAGAGCGCTAGGTTCTCCGAATGAACAGCCGCTACCCTTCCGGTCCTTCCCAAATTATTTCGGTCGGAAGTTAGTTCCCCTTCGCCGGTTCGTTTCCTTTAAGTAAAATCAAGCAGTTTAGACGAAAAATGGCAACAAACCGAAAATATTTATGGGCCTTTCGGCCCATGTTTAAAAAATTAGTTATTCTTTTGATTTATATCAATTAGGCCTTCCCTGATTGCGTAGAGAGCGATCTGAGTCCGGTTGGCCAACCCTAGTTTCTTCCGGATACTGGTAATATAATTTTTAGCGGTTTTCTCGCTTATAAAGAGCATCTTCCCAATTTGGCGGTTATCCAAACCTTGCGCGACTAATGGTAGAATTTCTTTCTCCCGCGGACTTAATCTCTCTACAGGATCAGGTTGGCTTTTACCATTCATTAACGGCGCCATACCTCTCCCCCTCCAACCTACTTCGCTAAGGGCGGAGGAGCCATAAAAAATAAAATAAAGGTATCTTCAGCAAAAAATACAACAGTGTTCTTTGAGGGTTATGATCTTGCTGAAAAACTGCGGAACTCTTTACGGCGTTTTACTTGTCAAGAGTAATATCCTTCGCGAAGCGGGTATACTTTTCTGATACATGATATGTAAAGCGGGGGATTGCGGTGAACAACCCAAGACAAAATCCATTTATTCCAGGATATTTTTCAGGGATCTGGTCGCTTCTTTAGCGATTTTGTTACTATTGTCTATACATACATGCTTGGTAAAGCCGGTCGCTAAAACTTTGGCGTCATTAAGGCGCCGCACCGTATATTCAAAACGGAAGGTCGCCCCGGGCTCTTTCAAATAAACAGTCTCCACTTCAACTAAATCGTCATATCTGGCGGGGTTCAAATACTTGACGCCGCTTTCCACCACCGGTAAAAGTAAGCCCTTCTCTTCGAATTCCCGGTAGGATAATCCTTTCTGCCGTAACCACTCCGTCCGCCCCGCCTCGAACCAGATCAGGTATACCGAATGATGGACCACTCTCATTTGATCGGTCTCCTGATATCGAACTCGAAAGCTGATAATGGATTTCATGTTGACCTCCCGATTTTGGATACGACATAATATTTTATCATATTTTACGATTAGCGATTAAAAGAAAAAATCTCCCCGGAAATATTAAATGAAAAATCGGGCTTTCCCTTGCTAAACTTGTCTATCCATTGTAAAATAAAACTAAGTAATGAAATAAATTTCCAGTCTTCCAAATTCACTGATCGCCCTTATCGAGTTGGAAAACATTGAAGGAGTAATCAATGACGGGAGAACAAATCGCCAAATTGATAATGGTCAATAATGAACTGGGGAAGTCCCGGGGGTTGTTAACCGATCTGCTCAAGGAGGGCGGCGAGTTTTCAATCCGGATCGCCATGGTATTGGATAAGTTAAAGGAATGCGAGGATGAGCTTAACCGGATTCAAAACGGTAAGTAATATAACCTAAGCCCGCAGGGCTTTTTCATTTTTATTTATATCAACCGGAAGGATTTTCATGTCTAATCTCAAAAAAACGTTTTTTGCTAGCGGGGCCATAATTTTGACTTTCTTTTTACTCTCGGGATGCGGCCGTAAAACATATCGGATTGTTTTCACCGCTATTCCCGAAAGTAAAGAAGAGATCCACTTTATAAAATCCGATGGAACCGGTCACCGCAATCTCACGACCGGTTCCAGTTGGCAGTACAGCCCCACCTGGTCTCCGGACGGCACAAAACTGGCTTATATCAACGAAGTAAACGGCGATACCAATATATGGATTTTGGATTTCACCAATAACAGTAAGTATCAACTTACCACCGGAGAGAGCAATTCCAGTCCGGCCTGGTCGCCGGATGGGAAGCGGCTGGCATTTGTGGCCAAAACCGCCGGTTTTCTGCAAATCTTCGTCATCAATTCCGATGGCAGCGGCCGGCGGCAATTAACCGGCAATGCCTCCGACAACTGGAGCCCCGCCTGGTCGCCGGATGGAAAAAGCCTGGCCTTTGTCTCCAATCGCAACGGTGACACCTCAATATACAAAATGAGCTCCGACGGCAATCACCAGCTAAACTTAACCGGCAATAGCCATTTTAACGACTCTCCGGTCTGGTCGCCCGATGGAAAGCTCATTGCTTACCGTACTCAAATCAATAATAATTACGATATCGCCGTAATAAATGCCGACGGAACCGGCGGGAAAAATCTGACCGCCAATTGCGCCGCCGATGATGAGCACCCGGTCTGGTCGCCCGATGGCAGCCGCCTTGCTTTTGTTTCCAAGCGAAACGGCAATGAAGATATTTATGTAATGAAAAGGAACGGCGCCGGTTTAACCAGGCTGACCTTTAATAACGGCGCGGACCGGTGGCCCTCCTGGGCGCCTGATGGTTCGGCAATTGTCTATACTTCTTTTATCGATACCAACTGGGAAACTTGCGTTACCGGCTTAAATGAAGGAGGCAAATTCGTCAACCTTACCAAAACACCGTTGAATGAATTTGAACCGTTCTGCGCGCCCAAGATGGATCAGGATTAAAGTCCGTAGATCTCGTCAGCCAACTTTTTCAGACTGGTTTTTAGTTCTTCCAATTTGGCCTCCGCCGGATTTTTAGCCGCCACAATCCGGAATTTTAGACATAAATTGTTAAACATCTCCAGCATTTCTTCTGTCTCCTGCTGTAATTGCTCCACTTCCGAAAGTTTATTCCGGCGTTGATAACTCTCGACCACCGCGGCTTTAATAAATTCGCTTAAATTGGCCTCATCGGGCAAGCTGTTAACGATTTGCAGAAAATTGCGATCCAGATCCGTCCTGGCGCCGGCCCGCAGCCGGAATTCCCGTGGTTGTAACTTGAATTTGCCCATTTTTGCAACCTCGCTGGGTTATGTAATGGATTTATATTATGATCTTTAATTAACACTTAGATTATAACCCAAAGAGCGGAGGTTGGCTAGTTTTTACAATTACCGGATTTAACTGCTTATTTCTTCCTCCCACCACTGATAAAAAATCTTACCCGAAGCTTCAATCTGCGGAGTCTCCGGATCGGGAAGAAAGATGGTAAAATTACCACCCGGCGGGAATTTCCTTCTTCGACACTATTAATGGTGACTCCCGGTTGGTCCCGCCGCACGTAAACAAGTTATGTAATATATAACAAAACGGCGTTTCCTATGTTGGCACTACTTCTGTCGATTAAGAAGAGCGCTCGCTATGATGGTTAAGGGGAAAAAGATGTTCAAAGGTAGAAAGTCGGGGTTTGGAACTCCGGTATCGAAGTTCGGAAGTACAAAGCCGGGGTTCGGAACTCCGGCGCCGAAGTTCGGAAGTACAAAGCCGGGGTTCAAACATAGAAATAGGTATCTCCGAGATAGAAAAAGCTATCTTGGACATGGAAAAAGGTATCTCTGAGGTAGAAAAAGCTATCTTCGACATGGAAAAAGGTATCTCAGCACGGACAGGGGTTCATCGCCGCCGCCAGCATAAAACGGGCCGGAAAAGACAGGGTCGTTACCGCCCTGACAATGGAGACCCTCCCGTCTTCCAAGGGTTGCCTTAAAACCTCCAGTACCTCCCGTGGAAATTCCGGCAGTTCATCCTACAAATTTCATCGTCCAAAACCATTTCCGCAACAATTTCAATTGTTTACCCCACCCTCCGGTCCATACTCCGGTATTGAATCGCTTCGGCCAGATGTCCCAGTTGAATCATTGCCGAGCTTTCCAAATCGGCGATGGTCCGCGCCAGTTTTAAAATCCTGTTGTAGGCCCGGGCGCTAAAGGAGAATTGCTGCACCGCCCGGCGGAGCAGCTCCTTGCTTTCCGGATCAAGCTGGCAATATTCCCGGATTTCCTTGCTGGTCATATGGGCGTTGCAAAAATGAGCCGAACCCATAAACCGCTGCCGTTGAATTTCCCGCGCCCTTTCGACCCTCCGGCGGATATCGGCCGAGGATTCTCCTTTGCTCACTTTTTCAAACTCATACTCCGCCAGGCGGGGCACTTCGATCTGAATGTCAAAGCGGTCGAGCAAGGGGCCGGAGATTCTTCCCTGGTATCTCTGAACCTGAACCGGTGAACAACTGCAGGTTTTAAAGGGGTCCCCCAAATAACCGCATGGACAGGGATTCATCGCCGCCGCCAGCATAAAACGGGCCGGAAAAGACAAGGTCGTTACCGCCCTGGCAATGGAGACCCTCCCGTCTTCCAAGGGTTGCCTTAAAACCTCCAGTACCTCCCGTGGAAATTCCGGCAGTTCATCCAGGAATAAAACCCCGTGATGGGCCAGGCTAACCTCGCCCGGTCTGGGAATCCGCCCGCCTCCGATGAGCCCGGCAGGGCTGGTGGTATGATGGGGCGAACGGAAGGGCCGCTTTTGAATCAGCGATACCCCGGCCGGCAACAGCCCGCTGACACTGTAGATCTTGGTGATTTCAATCGACTCGTCCCGGCACAGGGAGGGCAATATTCCCGGCAGCCTTCGGGCCAGCATGGTTTTACCGGATCCCGGCGGCCCGACCATTAGCAAATTAGGAATGTTTAACCCTATTTTTTTAAAGCAGGAAAAACTAACCAATTGTCGAACATTTACTACTAGCATTTGAGGAGGTATATTATGCGGAAACACATTATTAAAGCAATCATCGTCATTATTGTGCTTATAATCAGTATTCCCATTTTTGCTAAAGTGGCAATTATTTCATCCCCCCGTACAATTCCCGCCACAGGTACTATCGAAGTGGGCTTTTCTCCACAGGGTGGAATTACGGATATGATTGTCAAGGAACTGAATAGTGCCAAAAGCTCAATCGAGGTTCAAGCATACAGTTTCACAAGTCCCCCTATTGCAAAAGCCTTAGTGGATGCAGAAAAAAGAGGTGTTAAGGTCCGGGTCATTGTCGATAAGTCGCAGAAAACCGAGAAATACTCAATTGTTACATACTTGACCAATGCCGGGGTTCCCGTCCATATTGATACGGGCTTTGCAATAGCACATTCCAAGATTATGATAGTAGACCAAATCAATGTAATAACTGGCTCCTTTAATTTCACCAAATCGGCGGAAGAAAGGAATGCCGAGAATTGCCTAATCCTTCGGGGGAATAAGGAACTGGCTGACCTTTATATGAAGAATTGGCAGTGGCGATGGGACGCAACTCAATAAAAGATTGTTAAAAAACCGAGAAAAATGGATAAAATTTATGTTACAAAGAGAATTGATGTAATAATTTCCAATACCGACCAACAATGACCTAAAAATGCCTATTTCTCGGCATTTACAAATTTGATACCCCATATATTGTGTTATAAAATGAAATAGATAACAAAATATAGGATATGGAGGTACAATTAGTTGAGTAATGGTTGTGGGAAACTGGTTTTGGCGAAACTACAGAAGGCAACTGGATTATCGGACTTTGAAGAAGCTCGAAAGAATTGGGATTTCACTGGCATTGTTGAATCGGAAGACAATCAATTTGTAGACCATTGCGAATTATGTAATGCGTCAGGATTAGGAAAGAACTATATTATCCAACACCAGAATACCCTTGTCACGTATCGTGTTGGCAGTAAATGTATTAAACGATATATCCATCTTGAAAACGCCGAAACCCAAGAGGATTCAAACCGAAGATTTGAACGAAAATGTAATCAAATCTATGCTTTAAAAACCATTCCCCAATTATTGCTGGAGTTATTTGAACCTCAAATTAAGCCCGATATTGTTACTCAATTTAGGCAAAAATGTGCTGTTTTGTTGGATTGTTCTCCTGATGAACTTAAAGCCAAGTGTACTAGTTCTGATGTACCTTTAAAATTCTTGAAAAGAGACTTACTGAAATCATTACGGGAGCAGGAGCCAGATTGGGAGCCATTTGATAATTTTGAAACGGAACGGATTAGGCTTGCCCTTGTTGAACCTAAATTTTTACCTGTTATTCGTCCTAAGAATACATATAAATATACAGGTATGATAAAGAAAAGACACCGGGTTACAACTACATTGTCTAATTCGGAATCATACAAAGATCCATTAAAATTAATCACTGAAAAGGAAAAGGATTAAAAACAGTTATGCCGCCATACTAGGCGGCATTTTACTTTTAACAACTAATTTTCTCTGTCTCCCCTTCAAGCCCTTGGAACAAATTAACCAGTTTACCGGCTTCCAGATCCAAGTCAAGGGTCATCTTTTGGGCTGTAGTTGGTTTCAAAACTCGCCAACTTCCACCTTTGAAATAGATATTGTACTGCCTCAATTCTTTGTTTTCAATCCGGCTCCGCAATTCCGTTTCAATCTTCTCCAACTCCTCCGGTTTGGTGAGGGATTGCATTGCGGTAAGTGCTTCTTGGATCTTCTCCTCTGTCCAAATGTATCTGCCTACTGGGTAAACTTCGATTCTATCAATCAATTCCCGTAATTCTTCCCGGAGTTTGCGCCGGACCTCTATCAATTCCGGTACTTTGCGCTCCCGGAGGAAGGAAAGTAATTCACGCATGGATTCCAGACGGGTTTCTGTGTCCTCTTGGGCAGAAGATAATTGTTTGACCTCTCGTTCCAACACCAGGACTTCGGTGTCAATTTGATGCAATTCTGCCAAGATTTTGGACAGTCTTTCTTCAAGGGTCTTCCTGACGGCCTGATTATCCGTTGTGGCAATCGAGTCAGTGAGGTTATCGCTCATCCGGGTAATTTCCTGTTGTCTGGACTGGGCCGCTGCTAATTGCTGTCGCATAGAAAACAGTTTGGACTCCCGTTCATCGTGTCCGGGGAGGAGATCCGCTGGATTGAGATTCCGGCAGTAGCTCAAAACCATTTCCTCAAACTCCCCGTATCGAATAGCACGGTATTTACAACCCCTTCCCCTGCGGGCATTGTCACAAACAAGGTATTGACCCCCTTTGGAACCCGGACCCTTGTTGACAAATTCCATAGGTCCCTTGCAATAACCACAAACGGCTATATGTCCAAATAGGTTGTTGATTTTACCGTTCCGGCCTCCACCGTTCCCGTGTTTCGCCTGGTTCTTCTCTATCCGGGCTTGTACCGCTTGAAAAAGATCGGGATGGACTGCTACAGGGTAATAGTCCGGTATTGGGTCCCCACTGGGTTTTCTTGCCCTCTTGCCGTTTTCCATCACTAATTCATAGGCTTGAAACTCCCCGATGACAGCCCTGTTACGGAGGATCTTCTCAACATATGATTTACGCCAACCGTTTTTGGGTTTCCAACGCGAATCCTGGTTGAGTCTATGGGCAATACTTTCACTTCCCAAGCCCTTTAGCTTTTGCTTGAATATGATGTTAAGGGTTTCCACCCGTTCCGGGATTGACTCAAAATACGTTTTATCTTCCGACAACTTCAACCATGCCGGGGCTTGGGCTGTGAGTTTCCTCTGGCGGATTAATTCACGCTTGTTTGACCATGCAGCCTTAACCCGCTTGGACTTGGTGAGGGATTCTTCGTGGGCACGGCTCATAATGACTAGACTCATCATCAGTTGTCCGATGTTATTATTGATGGTTTCTTCGGTATATTCCATCCTGTCCATAAGGGTAACAATGCGGATACCAGCCCGGATAATATCCAAGAATTGTTGGAGAGCTTGAAGAATTTCCTCACGTGATAGCCGGTCAAGAGACTCAATCAGCAAGACACTCCCCTTGGAAACCACCCCGGATTCGACACGAGCAAGGAACCGTCCCAGCGCCCCCTTTGTCCTATGCTCTCCCTTGTATGCTGATAATCCTTCATCCCTTAAATCCTTGTCCAACTCTAGACCGTGTTCCCTTGCATACTCCTCACTTGCCTGTAATTGTCGGCGGGTGCTATCCCCTTTGGATTGTTCTAAGGTGGAAAAGCGAATATATGAATAACATTTTGGCGTATTGGCTGGATATATGTCATTTATCTTGTTTATCATGATTTTTCTCCCCTTTTTGAGACGATTTGGGATATTTTTGGGACAATTTGCGACATGTCCAAAATGGCTTATTTAGCTGCCTTCCGCAGAACAACTTTTTGACCATCTGCCCACCGTTTGGGCGTTTTCCCGGTTTCCCTCTCTTGACGTTTGACCAGTTCATAAAAGGTCCCCTTGGGTAGTTTTAAGAGATCCAATGCGGTAGAGACAGAAATTTGCCCGTTTTCCCACCGTCGATAAACCTTTTCCCAATTGGCTGGGTAATCTACCACCCTTGGCCTTCCCAGGGGTTTCCCTGCCAATTTTGCGGCTTCTATGCCTTCCCGTTGTCGTTGTTTTATCTTCTTCCGCTCCTGTTCGGCTACATACCCAAGGAGGGAAAGAAACATATCCTCCATCAGTTTGCCAATGTCGCCTTGTTCCCTGAATTTGCGGGAGTCAAAAAGTTCATTCTCTAACACAACAATATCCGCTCCAACATTCCGGGTAATATCCTTCCATTCAGCAATTATCCCGTCATAATCCCGGCCTAATCTGTCCAATGAATCCACGAAAAGAATGTCGCCAGAATCAAGATGCTCCTTCATTGCTTTATACTCTGGACGTTCAAAGTTGGAACCTGTTGCCCGGTCTATGAAGATCCGCTTATCAGTGATTCCCAGTTCCTTCATCTTGATGATTTGGCGTTCCGGGTTTTGGTCTTTGGCTGATACCCTGACATAACCGAGTTTCATAAAATCAACCCCCTTTTTTAATAGTCGAAAAGATATGTTTAGAATTTTAGAACTATTCTGACAAAAAGTAAAGATCCCGACTATGGATAAATCCAATTAATGGAAAATATTTTTTTGAAAAACAAACCCAGTTGAATAAGTGTACCTTTCCGACTTGGGAACTCAACTCATACAATCAGAAATTTACCCCAGTTTTTGTGATTGTAGGAGTTTCACCCCGGAATATCAGGGGGATCTATTCAATACAAACCATTACACGGCTTGGAATTGTTTTGGTCAAACAATACCCCAGACAGTATCTACCACAAGGCCGGAATAGGTCCGGGGATGGGTTGAAATATCCCGCCACCCTATTGTAGATTTTAGTTGACGATTTTACTGTGTGTTATGCATGGGCTTTGGGTTTTTGCATTCATTTTTTCATTCAATTCATTCATTCAGTAGTCTACTAGCTTAGTAATGTCAATGGTTTAGGACCTATCAGGAATCAATCGGGAATTATCACTAAAATACATGGAAATGTCAGATAAAATTGTAGTAATAACATTTTATAAGGGGTTTTCAGTGGGTATTTGATATTTGTATCAATGGACAGTATCTATTACGGGGAAATAGGGTTGTAGTGTTTTTGTATTCGCCCTCCCTGATGATTTTTTCTTTATGTGGTTTCGGAGGATTTTTCATTGTGTGTTTCATTGATTATTGATTCGGTTGGGATTTTGGCAATTAAAAAATCCGGCTATTTACCGGATTTACCATTTTAGCAGGGGAGAATTTTTTTAGGCCGTCCCGGACCTCTTTGCATAATCGGTTTAAAATTGAACAAGTCTTTCAGGTATCTGAACCGCTCTTCCCTGGACAAGTTTTCAGGGTGACTGTATTCAGGGTATCTTTCGCGGAACATCTCAATTATTGTTTTTGCATTAATCATATATTTTAGTGTTTCAGGGGAATTGAAGATCCCATTCAATCGGTTTTTTGCATCCTTCGATAAAGGATCTGGTGCGGTTTCATTATCCTCACCGTTTTTTAGCAATGAATTCAGGGCTTTCATTGCCTCGGTTCTATTTGCCAAGCGGTATACGATTGTTTGACCCGTCTTAGTTTGCCTTGTTTTAACGCTATCAATTACACAGCGCCACTGCGAAGGGATCTCATCCAAGGGTTTCGCCGTACCATCAGGATTGTAAAAAGTATCAATTTTATAATGTGCCCTACGCCATAGTTTTTTGTATAGTTTGTTTTGCTCATTACCTAGCATGTTTTATCATCCCTCTCATAATTGTTTTTTGTTGCATGGGTAATCTATTGGCCGGGATAACTTCCCAGTCAATTTGATGCAATTCTGCCACGAATAGAGCATTCTAAAAAGGAAATCCCCGGTGAGATGAGGCGCATCAGAACCGGGGATTCCCCCAAAACAGATAGGAGGTGAAGCATTCCGCGAATAAACTTGATGGGAAAATTCGCGGAAACTTTAATTTTACAATTGGTTGATAACGTCCCGTTTATCTTCCAGCCCTAAAGTACGGACAAATTCCGGGTAATAGTGGTAATCATAACCCCAACGGAACGTTTGTTTTTTGTCCCAATACAATTTCAAGGCCGGAATCGGACGGAACAAAACATAATCTGGATATTTCTTACTTGGGCCAGTTTGAACGAATTCCAGATGACCTTCCCGGCCTCCTACAATGTATTTCTCGAATTGGAAGGTAATCAAATCAAGAGGAATATCATTTTCAGGGTCTAGCGTCTTACGGACCAGATCCCCTTCTGAATCAATGTCCCCGATATAGCGGAATTTTCCCATTGGGCAAATGTCAAGGAACTTCATATCATTGGTTTTAACAGGTTTTCCATCATAATCAACCCAAAATTGTCTTTTTAGCTCCTTGGTACTGAGTCTTTCCCCCAGCTCATAGACCAGGGTCCAGGGACTTCCCGAATATGGCTTGAACAGGTCGTCAATGGTCTTTTCCTCGGTATCTCGTTGCTTTCTCATCAAATAACCCGACATTTCATTCAAAACCCGATTCCGTTCAATATCTCCAATAACGCTCATTGCTTATCACCTCTGGAAGTCTGGTTCATTTCCCTAATCATCCGGGATCGGGAGTCCGATCCGCGCCCGGATGAATCCTGACCAAAGTATTTTGGAGTCAGCCGGTCAACTGCGTCTTGAATCATTTGCTTGGTTTCCTCCGGGT